>CALZAG010000049.1 GCA_945613045.1 uncultured Clostridia bacterium
TACGACAATTTCGCCGTCAATGGATATACTTGTATCCAGCAACCTTGAGCGTCTGCTTTACTCCGTGTGCGGAAGCGATACGCAGGTCGCAGGGTATATGAGCAGTCTTTCAAAAGACGGGCGGTATGAGGTCGATGACAAAACAAAAGCGGTCATTGCGGAAAACTTTGAGGGCGGCTACTGTACTGACGACGAGACCAAGGCCATTATCAAAAAAGTATATACGGAAAACGGCTACCTTATGGATACCCACACCGCCGTCGCATACAAGAAGATGCTCGACCACAGAGCCGTAAGCGGCGGATGCGTGCCTACGGTCGTCGTGTCCACGGCAAGCCCTTATAAATTCTGCGACAGCGTTCTTTCCGCACTGGGAGAAGAGACTGACGCCCCCGGAACCGAGCTTATCGAAAAGCTCTCCGAGGTGACAAACACCGCCGCTCCCAAGCCCCTTGCCGGACTTGACAAGCGCGAGAAGCGCTTCAGGCTCGTTGTCGAAAAGCAGGATATGAAAAAGACCGTTGCCGAATTTCTCGGCTGATATGTACGGGGCATAGCCCCGTGCGATCATGCTTAGAACTTCGCAGCTCTATGCTTAATCGCAGCAGCCGCGGGGGCAGAAGGTAGCGCAGTAGGTCTCGGATTTGGTAGTCGCTCTGTCGTTCTGCACATCGATGTGTGAGGCGGAGCACTTGCTGTCGATGGTGTTGTACTTGCAGTTGGTAACATCGCAGCCGACGCCGGTGATCTGATCTCTGCTCATTCTGTTATCGCTCATATTTTTACCTCCAGAGTTTATTGCCCTTAGGCAATAATAGCTTTGACTGTTTTTGCGGATTTATACGGAGGACATATGTCTTTATACGCTATAGGCGATCTTCATCTCTCTTTAGGCGTTGAAAAATCAATGGACGTTTTCGGCGGGAGATGGTCAAACTATGTTGAAAAAATTTCAGAAGGCTTTGCTCCGCTTTGCGACAGCGATATGACTGTCATCTGCGGCGATATCACATGGGGGATGACCATGGAGGAGGCATTGCCGGATTTCCTGTTCATAGATAAGCTGCCCGGAAAAAAGATAATACTCAAGGGCAACCACGATTATTGGTGGACGACTGCCACAAAAACAAAAAATTTCTTTAAGGAACACGGAATCAAAAGCATAGACGTTCTCCATAACAACAGTTTCGCCTATGAAGGCGCTTTTATATGCGGCACAAGAGGCTGGTTTTATGAGGAAATCAAAAATGACGTTCATGATAAAAAGATCATGAACAGGGAAATAATGCGGCTGGAAGCTTCGCTCAAATCGGCAGGGGAGGGAGAAAAGTATGTCTTTCTTCACTATCCTCCGAAATATCTGGGCTATGAATGCCCGGAGATATTGGAGCTGCTTAAGACCTACGGGGTGAAGCGCTGCTGCTACGGGCATATCCACAGCGCCGGCTGCGCTTATGCCTTCAACGGGATGCTCGGCGGTACGCAGTTTCAGCTCGTTTCTGCGGACTATGTTCAATTCCGCCCGCAAAAGATCATATAGCCTGTTCAATATTAAAAGAAAATCATTGCTTTTGCCGACATTATCTGTTATTATTTATTGGTCTATGTGAAAAACATTAGGAGGAAAATATAAATGTTAGTCAAGAATGTAGAAAAGAAAGACTCCAAGACCGCGAGCTTTCAGGTAGAGGTCGATGCGGCTGAGTTTGAAGTTGCGGTCAACAAGGCCTATAACAAAAACAAGGGCAGCATCTCCATCCCCGGCTTCAGACAGGGCAAGGCTCCCCGCGCGGTCGTTGAGGGTATGTACGGCCACGAGGTGTTCTATCAGGATGCTATCGACTCTCTGGTTCCAGATGCATTTGACTACGGCTATGATAACTGCGGACTTCATATCATCGGCAAGCCCGCGATATCCAATATGGATCTTTCCGACGACAAGATACTGACCCTCACTTTTGATGTTGAACTGTACCCCGAGGTAACTCTTGGCCAGTACAAGAACCTCAGCGCAGTTAAGGAAACCTTCATCATCACAGAAGAGGACATTGACGGCCAGATAAACGGCGTCCGCAAGCGCAACGGCCGCGTCGTTGACGTTGAGCGCGAAGCTCAGATGGGCGATACCGCCGATATCGACTTTGACGGATATCTTGACGGAGTTCCCTTTGAGGGCGGCAAGTCCGAGGGCTACGAGCTTGAGCTCGGCTCCCACACCTTTGTGCCCGGCTTCGAGGAGCAGATCGTCGGCATGAACATAGGCGAGGAGAAGGATATCAACATCACCTTCCCCGAGGATTACACCGCTGAGCTGGCCGGCAAGGACGTTGTGTTCAAGGTGAAGCTCAACGCACTTTCCGTGACCGAGCTGCCCGAGCTTGACGATGATTTCGTTCAGGACGTATCCGAGTTCAACACCGTTGAGGAGTACAGAGAAGATACCCGCAAGGACATGGAGAGAGTCATGCAGGAGCAAATGGACGCCAAGTTCCGCACCGCTATCATGACCAAGGCCTGTGATAATATGACCGTTGAAATCCCCGAGACCATGATGCAGGCGAAGATAGATGAGCTCATTCACAGCTATGCTGCAAACTTCGGCCTCACCGACCCCAAGATGACCACCGAGGAGATCAGCAAGATGATGGGACTCGATGAGGAGGCTGTCAACAGCACCATCCGTCCCGCAGCGGAGTATCAGGTGAAGCAGGAGCTGCTGCTCACCGCTATCGTCGAGGCAGAAAACATTGAAGTCACCGACGAGGAGCTTGAGGATTACATCAAGGGCGCGGCGGAGACTGTCGGCGCGACTCCTGAACAGATCCGCAAGTACTTCGGCGACGAGTACATCAGAAACGAGTTTAAGAAAGAAAAGGCCACCAAGCTGGTCATTGAAACAGCGGTTGAGGAAGCGCCTGAAGAGGCGGCTGAATAATTGGCTGATTATTCGGATATGATCTCCTGGATAAGCCAATAATTCGAAAGGAGACTTATTATGAGTTTAGTACCCTATGTAGTTGAACAGACAAGCCGAGGCGAGCGTTCCTACGATATTTTCTCACGACTGCTCAACGACCGCATCATAATGCTGTCCGAGGAAGTGAACGACACTACCGCAAGCCTTGTCGTCGCCCAGCTTCTTTATCTTGAGGCGCAGGACCCCGATAAGGATATCCAGTTTTACATCAACAGCCCCGGCGGAAGCGTTACGGCCGGCATGGCTATATATGACACCATGCAGTACATCAAGCCCGATGTGTCAACCATTTGTATCGGCATGGCGGCGTCCATGGGCGCATTCCTGCTGTCAAGCGGCGCCAAGGGCAAGCGTCTTGCGCTGCCCAACGCCGAGATTATGATCCATCAGCCCTCAGGCGGCAGCAAGGGTCAGTGCACCGATATTCAGATCCAGGCAGAGCAGATCCTGAAGATAAAGAAGAATCTTAACAGGATCCTCGCCGAAAACACCGGCAAGAGCGTGGAGACCGTCGAGCGCGACTGCGAGCGCGACCACTTCATGTCCTCTCAGGAGGCCCTTGAATACGGCATTATCGATAAGGTAATCACCAAGCGCTGATTTTATGGGGGAACATCAGGTTCCCCCATATTTGCACAGTATTACATCACCCTACTATTTGAGGTAAACTTATGGCAAGAACAGACGACAGAAAAAGCATAAGATGCTCATTTTGCGGAAAAACGCAGGCTCAGGCCGGCAGGCTCATTGCCGGAAACGGAGCATATATATGTGATGAATGCATCAATCTTTGCATGAGCATAATCGCCGATGATGAGGAGCTCGCGGTACACGATGCCGAGGGCAACAGGCTTCATTTTGAAAATCTCCCTAAGCCTGCGGATATAAAGGCGAATCTTGATGAATATATAGTAGGGCAGGATAAAGCAAAGAAAGTCCTTTCCGTTGCGGTGTACAATCATTACAAGCGCATCCTTTATGCCGGTGACAATGATGTTGAACTGCAAAAGAGCAACATCCTGCTCATAGGCCCCACTGGCAGCGGCAAGACTCTTTTCGCGCAGTCGCTGGCCAAGATGCTCAATGTACCCTTTGCAATTGCCGACGCTACCACTCTTACGGAAGCCGGCTATGTCGGAGAGGATGTTGAGAATATCCTTCTTCGTCTGCTGCAGGCTGCTGATTTTGATGTGGAGCGGGCGGAAAAAGGCATAATATATATAGATGAGATCGATAAAATAGCCCGCAAGAGCGAAAATACATCCATAACCCGCGACGTATCCGGCGAGGGCGTGCAGCAGGCTCTGCTGAAACTGCTTGAGGGAACAGTCGCAAATGTTCCGCCTCAGGGCGGGCGCAAGCATCCGCATCAGGAATTTATCAAGGTAGACACGACCAACATCCTCTTTATCTGCGGTGGAGCGTTTGACGGCCTTGATAAGATCATAGAGAAGCGCACTGACAAAAAGAGTATGGGTTTCGGCGCGGAGATAAAAAGCTCGACCGAGCGCGATGTGGGCGAGCTTCTTGCTCAGGCGCAGCAGCATGACCTTCTTAAGTTCGGTATCATCCCCGAGCTTATCGGAAGGCTGCCGGTCATCGCACCCCTTACCTCGCTCAAGCGCGAGGATCTTGTGCGTATTCTCACTGAGCCGAAAAACGCCATGACAAAGCAGTATAAGGCTCTTATGAGCTACGACGGCGTTGAGCTTGAATACGAAACGGACGCTCTTGAAGCCGTCGCGGATAAGGCTATCGAGATGAAGATAGGCGCCCGCGGTCTGCGCAGCGTAATGGAAAGCATAATGACGGACATAATGTATACTGTCCCTTCAGAAAAAGACATTGAGAAGATCATTGTCACCGCCGACTGTGTGAAGAACAACACCAGCCCCGACGTAATACGTAAGTAATAATAAAAGCAAGGCGGGGCGTTTGTCCCGTCTTGCGCCTTTTCAGAACTCCACGGAAGGAGAAGCATATGAGTAACGTAAACAAAACTGAAACCCGGGCAATGCCGATCCTGGCTCTGCGCGGTCTTAACATATTTCCGGGAATGCTCCTGAGCTTTGATGTCGAGCGTCCCATATCACTTGCCGCGCTCAATTGCGCGGCAGGAGCCGATCAGGAGATATTCCTCGTAACGCAGAAGGACATATCGACCGATTTGCCGGAGCCCGACGATCTGTATAAGTACGGCATGGTCTGCCGCATCCGCCAGATGGTTCGTCAGCCCGGCGGCAAGCTGTGCAAGGTAATGGCTGAGGGGCTCCACAGGGGCACGATATCTGAGTTTATCTCCGAGCAGCCATATTTTATGGGAATGATAGAGCGGGTACCTGACAAGACAGAGCACATCGATCCCGATAAGCGCGAGGCGCTGATGCGCACTGCCGTAAATCTCTTTGACGAATATGTCCAGCTTTCTGGCAACATGGCTCCCGAAATGCTGCTCAACCTCGTTATCAGCCGGGATCCGGCTTTTGTCAGCAACTATATTTCGCAGAATGTGCGCATTGATTACAGGGACAAGCAGAATCTGCTTGAGGAGCTGCATCCCTGCAAAAGGCTTGAAAAGCTTATTGAGATACTGAATCATGAGCTGAATATAATGAGCATTGAGCAGGAGCTTAACGAAGCTACCAACGAGCAGGTCAACCGCAATCAGCGGGATTATTACCTGCGCGAGCAGATGAAGGTCATCCAGCAGGAGCTCGGCGAGGACGACAGCTTTGACGATATCGGTGAATACAGAGCCAAGATCCGTGAGCTGAGTCTGCCTGCTGAGGTGGAGGAAAAGCTGTTGAAAGAAGTATCACATCTTGCAAAGCAGCCCTTCGGCTCCACAGAGGCCACGGTTATCAGGGGCTATCTCGACACCTGCCTGGAGCTGCCATGGAATGTCAAGACGGAAGAGACAAACGACATCGCTGCAGCAAGGAAAATGCTTGACGAGGACCATTTCGGCCTTGAAAAGGTAAAAGAGCGCGTAATCGAGTACCTTGCCGTGCGTCAGCTCGCACCCAAAATGAACAGCGGCCTGCTATGCCTCGTCGGCCCTCCGGGAACCGGCAAGACAAGCATTGCGATGAGCATCGCAAGGGCCACGAACCGCAATCTCGTCCGTATCTCTCTCGGCGGCGTTCATGATGAGGCTGAGATACGCGGCCACAGAAAAACCTATGTAGGTGCGATGCCCGGGAGGATAATCAGCGGTATCCGTCAGGCAAAGAGCTCAAATCCGCTTATGGTCCTCGATGAGATCGACAAGCTCGGCTCGGATTACAGGGGAGACCCCTCGGCGGCGCTTCTTGAGGCGCTCGATCCGGAGCAGAACTCGACCTTCCGGGATAACTTTCTTGAGCTGCCGTACGACCTGTCCGATGTTTTCTTCATCACCACGGCAAACACCACCGATACCATTCCCAGAGCCCTTATGGACAGAATGGAAATCATTGAGCTGTCAAGCTATACGGACGAGGAAAAGCTCAGTATAGCAAAGAATTATCTGCTGCCCAAGCAGCGCAAAAAGCATGGTTTGAAAGCCGCGCAGCTCAAGCTCAGCGATGACGCCATCCGCGAGATCATAAGCCTTTACACCCGCGAGTCAGGCGTCCGGGGGCTTGAACGGCAGATCGCCGCGGTATGCCGCAAGGCTGCGGTATCAATTGCAAACGGCGAACGTAAGAGCGTGAGTATTCGTGCCGGAGCCCTGCAGCCGTATCTCGGAGCCATTAAATTCAAGCCCGAGCAGAAGCACGCGAGGGACGAGATCGGTCTGGTGCGAGGTCTGGCGTGGACGAGCGTGGGCGGCGAGGTCCTCGACGTTGAAGTCGCCGTTGTGGACGGTAACGGAAAGCTTGAGCTGACGGGCAACCTCGGTGATGTTATGAAGGAATCCTGCCACGCGGCGGTGACTTATATAAGAAGCCGTGCGTCAAAGCTCGGGATAGACGCTGATTTTTATAAAACAAAGGATATCCACATCCATTTTCCGGAGGGCGCGGTGCCCAAGGACGGGCCCTCGGCCGGCGTTACCATCTGCACCGCCATCGTTTCGGCGCTTACCGGCACCCCCGTGAGGCGCGATATTGCAATGACGGGCGAGATCAGCCTTCGCGGAAGAGTTCTCCCCATAGGCGGGCTTAAGGAAAAGACCATGGCGGCACTCAGAAACGGCGTTAACACTGTCATAGTACCCGCGGATAACGAGCCGGATCTTGCCGAGATCGACCCCACTGTCAGGGCGGCGCTCAATTTCGTGCTGGCGGATAGTGTGGACAAGGTGCTGGAAGCCGCGCTTGTCAGACATGAGAGCGAAGCTAAGACGGATGTGATTATTCCTGTTGCCGGCAAGAAATCAAGACCCGGCCTAAGACAGTAAGGTGAAGCATGGCTTATTTTAATGTTAATAAGGCGGAGTTTATAAAATCCGCCGCGGATCCCTCGGGCTTTATACGTGACGAGCTGCCGAACATTGTGTTCTCCGGCAAATCCAACGTGGGGAAATCCTCGGTCATAAACAGGCTTTTAAACCGCAAAAACTTTGCCAGAGTGGGGCAGTCGCCGGGCAAGACGATACATGTAAACTACTTTCTTATTGACGGAAAGGCTTATTTTGTCGATCTGCCCGGATACGGCTACGCCAAGGTATCTATTAAAGAGCGCGAGCGCTGGGGGAAACTCATGGAGCGTTTTTTTGCGACTGAGGGGCTCATTGACCTCGGCGTTATGATAGTTGACTCACGTCATAAACCCACCGCGGATGACGTGACAATGGCACAGTGGTTCAAAAGCACACAATGCCCTATGGTCGTTGTTGCGAACAAATGCGATAAGCTCAAAAAAAGTGAAGTCGAGCCGAATATGGCGCTTATCCGCGAAACTCTTGAACTTCCCGATGAAGTTGTTCTCATTCCCTTTTCCGCTGAGAAGGGGAACGGCAAGGATGCGCTGATGGCGGAGATACTGAAGTATGTTTAATACAAGTTCCTTTTCCGATGTGATAGGCAACCTTAACTGGTCTGTACTGACCGATATGCTTTTGGCAGTCATTCCGGCACTTATATGCATAACGCTGCATGAGCTCAGCCACGGCTTCGTGGCCTATAAGCTCGGGGATAATACGGCAAAGAACATGGGAAGGCTCACGCTCAACCCTATAAAGCATATCGACATTTTCGGCCTTATCATGATGGTAGTATTTAAATTCGGCTGGGCAAAGCCCGTGCCGGTCAATATGCGCAACTTCAAAAACCCTAAGCGCGATATGGCGATAACCGCCCTTGCCGGCCCGTTATCCAACGTGCTGATATGCTGCGTCGTGCTGTTTATTTACGGTCTGGTGTATCTTCCTTGTAATCTTGCAGGCACGGAGTTTGCAGGATCACTGTTGTATGCGGTTTACATAACGGCATATTTGAGCATCGCCCTTGCAATATTCAATATCATCCCCATACCGCCGCTTGACGGCTCAAAGGTGCTGTTTTCGCTGATGAGCGATGAAGGTTATATGAAGCTCATGCGCTATGAGCGCTATGGTATGCTGCTGCTTTTGGCGCTTATAGTGACCGACGTTCTTGGGAATCCTCTGTATGCCGCAACGGAATTTGTGTTCGATAAGCTGTTTATTTTTGCCGAGTGGGGCTCTGCACTGTCAGTAAGCCTGTTCTATTGATATGGAAAATCCGACCTTTTACCTTGAGGGCATAGTCAAGGAAAAAAACGAGCTTCAGGATTTTAACGGTCCGCTCAGCCTGATACTTATGCTCCTGTCAAAAAACAAAATAGAGATACGAGATATAAAGATATCCGAGATCCTTGACCAATACCTTGAGTATCTGGCCGAAATGGAAAGAATGGATCTTGAGATCGCCAGTGAATTTGTTCAAATGGCGTCGCATCTGCTTTATATCAAGACCAAAATGCTGCTGGCGGGCGAGAAAGAGGTAAGCGAGCTGGAGGAGCTCATCAGTTCTTTGGAGCAGCTAAAGTGCAAGGATGTGTACACTGCCGTTCAGAAGGTGACGCCCGAGCTCAAAAAAGCTTCCGAGAGGGGACTGCTTTACATTGCGAAGCTGCCGGAGCCTCTGCCCATGACCACACGCGAGTATGAGTACCGCCATGAACCGGCGGAGCTTTTCAAGGCTCTGTATGCCGTCGTTACCCGCGGCGGAAAGCCTGTTGAGCCGGAGCTTGCCCGCAGGATCGCGCCGTCTCGCATCGTTTACGAGGTAAAAACAAAAAGCCGTGAGATAATAAGCAGGCTTCGACAGGGTGATGCCAGACTTTCAGAGCTGTATTCTGCCTGCGGCAGCCGCTCTGAGATCGTAGCCACCTTTATATCCGTGCTTGAGCTGTGCAGCATTGGCAGCGTTGAACTCAGCGGCGACGAAGCAGATTACAGCATAAGATTTATTGGCGGCAATATAGACGAAATTCTTGAAAAAATCGTTGAGTAGGATATAAAATGGAAACAGTGAATATAAGATCGGCAATTGAGGCAATACTTTTTGCGGCGGGAGAACCGGTGCCTGCAGCGAGATTATCTCTTATCCTTGGTGTTGACGAGGAGGATGTTTTCGCGGCGGCAAAGGAGCTTGCCGATGAATACAGCTTCGATCAGCGCGGAATAAGGCTGTTGAGGCTTGATAATAAGCTTCAGCTTTGCTCAGCGCCGGAATATGCAGCGGTGATAACAAAGACACTTGAACAGCGAAAGCCGCCTATGCTCTCTCAGCCGGCGCTTGAAACGCTGGCGATCGTTGCTTATTTCCAGCCTGTTACCCGCGCGTATATTGACCAGGTGCGCGGCGTTGACAGCTCTTATACCGTGGGAGTTTTACTGGACCGCGGGCTCATTGAGCGCTGCGGCAAGCTGGATGTGCCCGGCAGACCCTCTCTCTTGCGGACGACTGATGTATTTCTGCGCACCATGCTTATCAGCAGCCTAGAAGAACTGCATCAGCTCC
>CALZAG010000050.1 GCA_945613045.1 uncultured Clostridia bacterium
GAAGCCTACCTCGGCACGCTGAAATAGAAAAAACGCAGGGAAAGACCCTGCGTTTTTTAATGTCAAGTATTATTTCCTCAGCGACCAGGCGGTGACTCCGATGCCCACCAGTGTTTCGCCGATGCCGATGCCGTAAACAACACCCGCGAAGAAATCCTTTATATGTGAACCGCCCGTGTCAAAGGTCTGTCCCAGAGCCATCATTGCGATTCCCATTACGAGAACAATAACGCCGATAAGCGTGTTTTTCTGCTTTTCAAGCGCCTGTACCCGCTCGATTATCCTCATTGCCGCTTCGTCGTTCATTCCGTTTTCCTCCCCGTTCAGAAGCTCTCCCGCGCTTATGCCGAGCTCCGCGCACAGCGGCTCGACGACCGAATAATCCGGCATGCACTTGCCGGTCTCCCACTTGGACACGCTTTTGTTGCTCACGCCTATCCTCTCGGCAAGCTCGGCCTGGGTCATGTTTTTCTCTCTGCGTTTCTGGGCTATGAGCTGCCCGGATCTGTATTGATTCATCTTATCATCTCCTTGCGTCTATATTAGCGAGAATGAGCGCCGAACAACAGCCCCTGAGAGTAGAATTAGGGTGGAAATCGGGAAAAATTCTATTTTCCGACGCAGAAACGCTCGAATATGCGGTCGGTGACGTCCTCGCGGACGGTGCGGCCGGTCAGCTCGCCGAGGGCTGCCATGGCGGCCTCGGTCTCGGTGAGCACGATATCCGGTGTGCAGCCGGCGGCCATCGCCTCCTGCGCGGCGTAAAGAGCGTCAAGGGCGCGGCTGACGGCCTCGGCCTGACGCGCGTTTGTCAGTATCTCGCCCGCCGGAGCGTCCGGCATGGGGAACAGCCTTCTGATAACAGCCTCGAGCTCATCGATTCCCTCGCCGGTGACGGCGCTCAGCCCGACCGTCGGAAGGCTCGTTTCGGGCAGCGTTACGGCTTTCCCGAGGTCGGATTTTGAAACCACCGCTATGCCGTGCGCGGCCTTCTCGGCTGCGCGGAGTATGCTTTCGTCCTCCGCGGCCAGCTCTCCGCTGCCGTCGATAACGGCGATGACGAGCTCCGCGCTTTCCATCGCCTCCCGCGAGCGCATGACTCCGAGGCGCTCGATCTCGTCGCCCGTGTCGCGCAGACCGGCCGTATCAGTCAGCCGCAGCAGCACGCCGCCGAGGCGGAGCTTTTCCTCTATAGTGTCGCGGGTAGTGCCGGGAATATCGGTCACGATGGCCCTGTCATAGCCCAGCAGAGCGTTCAGAAGCGAGCTTTTGCCTGCGTTCGGCCTGCCCACGATGGCGGCGGGAATGCCGCCCTGCATTATCCTGCCGCGGCCGTAGCTTTCGCCGAGCTTTTCCAGCGTGCCGACGGCGGCGGCGATATCGCCCTTGTAGCGCTCCATGCGGAAGTCCTCGATATCCTCGTCGGGATAGTCAAGCACCGCGTGGTAGTGCGAGCTTATGTCGGTCAGGGCGCGGTAGATGACATCGATCTTTCGGGATATCGCTCCGCCGAGCTGACCGGCGGCGTTTTTTGCGGCCTCGGCGGTCTCGGCCTCGATGATATCGGCCACCGCCTCCGCGCCCGTGAGATCCATCCTGCCGTTTAAGAACGCCCGCTTTGTGAACTCGCCTGCCCGAGCCTGCCTTGCGCCGAGGGCAAACACCGCTTCCAGCGCGGCGCGCAGTACGGCGGGGGAGCCGTGGCACTGAAACTCGGCGGTGTTTTCGCCGGTGTAGCTGTTCGGTGCGCGGCTTACGGTACAAAGGCATATATCGAGTGTCTGACCGTCTGCGTCAGTCAGACTGCCGTATACGAGCTGCCGGTCGGGATATGAGGCCAGCTCCCTGCCCGAGGAAGGGAGAAACAGCCTGTTTGCGATGTCGATTGCCATGTCGCCGGAAAGGCGCAGTATGCCTATGGCGGTCACCTGCGTACCGGTAGCGACGGCGGCTATCGTGTCGGACATAAAATCACCTCTTAAAGCGGAAAAACGGGCGGTAAAAAACCGCCCGTTTTAAATAGTGTGATTATTTGTTCAGTCTTGCTGCGCGGGCAGCCTTTTCGTCGAGATCCTCGGAGATGTAGTAGCTCAGGGAAAGCAGGCTGTCGGAGAAATGGATGTTCTCAACGATGGTGCTGCTTTCGGGAGAGGTGAGCTCAACATTGGTGAAGTTCCAGATAGCGTTTATGCCGTGTCTTGTCAGAAGCTCGGTGGTGGCGACGGCGTGAGCCTTGGGAACACAGAGAACGGCGGCGTCGATCTTGTTCTCGGAAAGATACTGGGGCAGGGTCGCGACGTCCAGAATGGGAACACCCTCATAGTCGGTGCCGATGAGCTCGGGCTTGACGTCGAACGCGGCCTTGAGGTCAAAGCCCCAGGCCTTGAAGGAGAAGTTGCACATAAGCGCCTGACCGAGATTGCCGACGCCGATGAGGATCGCGGTGAAGCCCCTGTCCATACCGAGAATGGAGGCGATCTCGGCGCGGAGCGCAGTTACCTTGTAGCCGTAGCCCTGCTGGCCGAATTCGCCGAAGCAGCTGAAGTCCTGACGTATCTGAGAGGGGGTGAGGCCGAGCTGACGGCCGAGCTCGCTGGAGGAAATGCGGCTCACGCCCGCTTCCGAGAGCTCGTCAAGCTTTCTCAAATATCTGGGAAGACGACGGATTACATTATTGGAAACCTTTACACGCTTCATACAAAACACTCCTTGAAAGACGAAAAATCTAAAAATGTGTTTTAAAATATGTTTTTCCTTCGATTGAGCAATTATATCATATGTTTTTTGCCGTTTCAAGTAGTAAAATGCCAGAAAACCGTCGGAAAACTATCCGCTATTTTCATTTTTTGTGACCATCACACAAAACGGCGCGAACTTATCGGGATTGATGTTTTTCGAGGAATATGCTATTTTATCCGTGGAGAGTGATAAAAATGCGAATGAGAAAAAAACCGAACCTGATCCCGCGTATGGAAAAATGCGGGCAGGTGCAGATAAAGGAGCCGGAAAAGCTCAGGGGAGCATGGCGCGCGCAGTTTCCGGACTTCGGTGCGCTGTGGCTCGAGATCGGCTGCGGCAAGGGCAGGTTCACGCTCGACACGGCGCGCAGCGAGCCCGGAGTCATGCTGCTCGCGCTCGAGCGCGTGGAGGACGCTATGGTCATCGCCATGGAACGTGTGTGTGATGCCGGCGTAAAAAACGTGAGATTTATCTCACGCGACGCGCTGAAGCTGCGTGAGATATTCGCACCGGACGATGTCGGGCGCATTTTCATAAATTTCTGCGACCCGTGGCCGAAAAGCCGCGACGCAAAGCACAGGCTCACCTCGCCAAACTTCCTGAGGATTTACGCCGATCTTCTGCCCATGGGCGGGCAGATACATTTCAAGACCGACAACCGCCCGCTTTTCGACTGGTCGCTCAGGCAGTTTGAGTCCGAGGGCTGGGAGCTCAGGGAGGTCACGAACGATCTGCACTGCGGCGGCGTGCGCGGCGTGATGACCGACTACGAGGCGAAATTCCACGAGCAGGGCGTTAAGATAAACCGCCTTGTCGCGGTGAAAACGGAAAACACGAAAGACGGTTCGGCAGGGGAGCTTCCGCGTCTGCGGAACGCGGCGCTGTCCGACGCAAGGGGGATAGACCGATGAGATTTATAAGCTGGAACGTAAACGGCCTCAGAGCCGTTGTGAAAAAGGGCTTTGAGGAGATCTTCATGGCTCTCGACGCGGATTTTTTCTGCATCCAGGAGACGAAGCTTCAGGAGGGACAGATAAGCCTTGACCTGCCGGGCTACGAAAGCTACTGGAGCTACGCCGAGAAAAAGGGCTATTCCGGCACCGCGGTCTTTACAAAGCATACCCCTTTGTCCGTAAAATATAACATTCCGGGCCACGAGGACGAGGGCAGGGCGCTGACGCTCGAGTACGAGGATTTTTTCCTCGTCTGCATCTACACGCCCAATTCTCAGGACGGCCTGCGGCGCATCGATTACCGCATGAGCTGGGAGGACGATTTGAGAGACTATCTCTGCGGGCTTGACAGGCTAAAGCCCGTCATAGTCTGCGGAGACATGAACGTCGCCCATGAGGAGATAGACCTCAAAAACCCATCGACAAATCACTTTAACCCCGGCTTTTCCGATGAAGAGCGCGGCAAGTTCAGCGAGCTTCTCGACGCGGGCTTTACCGACTCGTTCCGCTTCCTGTATCCCGACAGGGAGGGCGCGTACTCATGGTGGAGCTACCGTGCCGCCGCCCGCGAGAGGAACGTCGGCTGGCGCATCGACTACTTCGTCGTGTCCGACCGCCTGCGCGGAAACATAAAGGACGCTTACATCCTGCCCGAGGTCATGGGCTCGGACCACTGCCCGGTGGGGCTTGACATCATATGGTAAGCATAGGCGGAGTCAGGATAAAGGGCCGGCTGACCCTCGCGCCTATGGCGGGCGTCAGCGATTTTGCCTTCAGAACTGTCTGCACCGAGCTCGGCGCCGCCATGACGACCACCGAGATGGTGAGCGCCAAGGCTCTTGTGTACAAGGACGAAAAGACAAAGGGCCTGCTGTATAATCCCGGTATCCTCCATCCGAGCGCGGCGCAGATCTTCGGCCACGAGCCGGAGATAATGGCCGAGGCGGCTCCCATGGCGCTGGAATATTCCGGCGCGGATATTCTGGATATCAACATGGGCTGTCCGGTGGGGAAGATCGTCAAGAGCGGGGACGGCTCGGCGCTGATGAAGGACCCGGAGCTGGCCGCAAGGATAGTCGAGGCCGTCGTAAGGGCCGTCTCCGTACCTGTCACGGTGAAGTTCCGCAAGGGCTTTGACGGCGGCTGCGTGAACGCGGAGGGATTTGCAAGGCTCATGGAGCAGGCGGGGGCCTCCGCCGTCGCCGTCCACGGCAGGACGCGGGCGCAGATGTACTCCGGCCGTGCTGACTGGGACGTTATAAGAGATGTGAAAAAGTCGGTCAGTATACCGGTCATCGCAAACGGCGATATCTTTTCCGCTGAGGATGCCGGGCATATCCTGCGCTATACCGGCTGCGACCTCGCCATGATCGGGCGCGGCAGCTTCGGCGACCCGTGGATATTCGAGCAGTCAAACGCGCTGCTGGAGGGACTGCCCGTGCCGGAAAGGCCGCCGCTTGCCGAGCGGATAGAGCTCGCGCTTCGCCAGACGGAGCTGTACGCCGAAAAATTCGGTGAAAGGCTCGCCTGCCTTGAGGCGCGGCACCAGATACCGTGGTATCTCAAGGGCGTTGCCCACGCTGGATATTATAAGCAGCAGCTCGTGCGTGTGGAGACGCTTGAGGAGCTGCGCAGGATCGTAAAAGGCATAAAGAGAGACTTGATATGACGGTGCTTTTTGAAAACGAGATCATACGCAGCGTGCTCAGGGGCAACGTAAACGACTTTGAAAAGCTCGTCACCGCCTATGAGAAGAACGTCTATAACATCGCGCTCAGGATGGTCGGCGATCCCGATGATGCGGCGGACATGACTCAGGAGACCTTTATAAAGGCCTACCGCGCCCTGAGCGGCTTCAGGGGCGACAGCAAGTTCTCCTCATGGCTTTACCGCATCGCCTCGAACGTCTGCCTTGACTTTCTGCGCAGCCGCTCACGGCATCCGCAGGTATCGCTCAGCACCGTCGACGAGGACGACCGGGCGACTTTCGAACTGCCGGATATGAGGCAGAATCCCGAGGAGCAGCTCATGAAAAAGCTCGGCATGGAGGCCGTGCGCCGGGGGCTGGAGCAGCTTCCCGAGCAGCAGCGGCAGATACTCGTTCTGCGGGAGCTGGGCGGCCTGAGCTATGCCGAGCTTGCGCAGACGCTCGGTCTGGAGGAGGGCACGGTAAAATCGCGCATATTCCGCGCCCGAAAGCGGCTGTGCGCCCTTTTGCTGCGCGACGGGAACATTTCCGGCGGCGCAGCGTCGGTATCAGGGAAAGGAGGCGCGGAAAAGTGAAGGACTGTGAGTATTACAGAGAAAAAATAAGCTGTCTCATAGACGGCGAGCTCAGCCCCGAAGAAACCGCCGGGCTTGAGGCTCATATCGAAGGCTGTCCCGAATGCAGGGCGCTTTACGAAGCCTTCACCGCCGTCTCCGCCGCCCTCAGCGAAGGTATGGAGGAGCCTCCCGAACACATTGCTCCGTCCGTCATGCAGGAGATCCGCGCCATCGCCGAAAAAAAGAAGCGCGGCGTGTGGATAAAGTGCCTTTCCGCCGCGGCCTGCCTTGCTCTCGTGGTGCTCGTTGGGGTAAGCTCGGGGCTGTTCGGCGGCACAAGCAGCAGCGGCGCCGACAGTGCCGGTGAAACGACGGATACGCTCTTCGTTGCGGTCGCCGAATCGTACAGCTATGCCGACGACGAGGCCGGTAAAGATGTTGCCTTCGGGGAAGAAGCCGCCGCGCCGCAGTATACAGACGCGAAGATCGCGTATTTTACCTCCGCAAACGGAGATACATATTATGTGGAGGACTCAGACGGGCTCGAGAAGCTCAAGGCGCTGATGACGCCGCTAACGGACGTAAAACGCACCCCGCAGGGGGAGCCGGATTACAGCCTGAGCTTCGACTGCGGCGATGAGCTCATCGTCATGGAGCTCTACATCGGGGACGACGCCGTGTTTGCCGATTCCGGCGACGGACCCTATGCCGTGGCCGGCAGTCCGGATGAAATAACGGCGTTCATAAAATAAAAGAAATCCCGCTTCTTTGTTTATATGTGGAAAGAAAACTCTGTAGGGGCGGCCATTGGCCGTCCGTGGACGAGCGATGCTCGCCCCTACACGATCTGTCTGACACCATATCAACAATGAAGCGGGGTTTAATATTCAGTTGTTCCACAGCGTGGGGGGATATACGCCGCTTTCGTGCAGCTTCGTGAGGGTCTCGACGGCGCCGGGCTTATCCTCCTTATAGGTCAGGCCGAACCAGCGGTCGTTGGTGTTCAGGACTGAGATGCTTATTTCGCCAGCGGCGGTGAGCTCGTCCATCATCGTCGGCAGCAGGCACTCGGCCTTCAGCTCGTCCTCCGGCAGTGCCGCGAGAAAATTGGCGAAATAGCGCTCCATAACGGGAAGAATATCTTGATGGTAGCCCCAGAGGTTCATGGACACAAAGGCGTCCGGCTCCAGAGGCGTGCCGTTCCCGGAAGCGGAGGTGTCGCGTATGCTGCCGTCGGGCATGAGCTTTATCTTGTAGGTCTCCTTGACCTTCTGAAGCTTGCCGCCGCTTATCATGCACACGCCGCGGGTCACGGTGCCGAAGGGGCTGACGGTGTTCCTGAGCCGGTAGGCTACCATGGCCGCCTCGCTTGCGCCGCCGAGCCTTTCAAGCTCGGCCGACATTGCCTCAAAGGCGCTCCTGCCGTAGTAGTCGTCGGCGTTCATGACGGCAAAGGGCGTGGTGATGAAGTCCTTTGCGCAGATGACGGCGTGGACGGTGCCGAAGGGCTTTGTCCTGCCCCTGAATTCCGGACGGCTTTCGGTAAAGCGGTCTGATGTCTGGATGGCGTAGTCGATCTTTATGCCGGTGCTTTTCTCGATGCGGTCTCCGAAGAGCTCTTTTACGTCCACGAGTATCTCGGGCTTTACGATCAGAACGATCTTGTTGAAGCCGGCGGCAAGCGCGTCATAGATGGCGTATTCCATCAGTATCTCGCCGTCCGGACCGAGGTGCTCGATCTGCTTTACGCCGCCGTAGCGTGAGCCGAGACCGGCCGCCATGACAACAAGGGTCTTATCCATAGTCTGCCTCCTTGGTACAAAATGTTTTATCATTTAACGCTGATGCGGCTGTAGCTGTCGGTGCGGAAGAGCTCGCTTTCGGGAGCTGCCTTGAGCCACGCCAGATATACCTCCGGCCAGTGCTGCTGCATGAGGGCGGAGCTCTCGGCGTTATGGTACGCGTCCACGAGAAGAGCTACGAGCTGATCGTAGAAATAATCCTGCGTGCCGCCGGTGACCTTGGTTGCGGTGAGCTTAGCGGCATACCGCAGCAGGATGCCCAGGCACATGAAGATTATTTCGGTCGCGGGGGATTTGTCCCCGGGCTTGCGCTTTGCCGGAAGGCTTCCTATGCGCTGCACCTTTTCGATGGGCTTGAGCTCATGCCACTGCTCGATAAGGGAGCAAAATCCGTCGGCCATCTCCTCGTTGCCGGAGAGCAGAAAGCGAAGGAACTTCCTCAGCTCAAAAATGCCGCCCGAGATCTTGCTCTGCAGATACTCCATAAAAAGCTGCTGGTAGCCGCCGTCACGGTATTTTTCCGGGCAGTCGAGCAGATCGTCCACATAATCAAAAAACAGATCCAGCGCCTGCTCCTGATCGTCGATGGGCGTATACTCGGCCTCAACGCCCAGAGCGAGCATTATCTCC
Source organism: uncultured Clostridia bacterium (assembly GCA_945613045.1). Taxonomy (GTDB): domain Bacteria; phylum Bacillota; class Clostridia; order Oscillospirales; family Oscillospiraceae; genus F23-B02. The sequence continues at coordinate 8,390 of CALZAG010000050.1, forward strand.
GCAAAGCGGGAGCGCATGGCTTCGAGCAGGCGGTCATATTCCTCAGCACCGCGCCGCGCCTTGCAGGGCAGCCACAGATCCGTCCCGTAGCGCCTGAGCCCCCAGTAGCGCAGCGGCATACGGGGCACCATGTCCATCTCCGAGACGATGTTGAAAATATTGTCCGTAAAGCCGGCGCGGCGGTCATAGACCGTCAGGGGCGAAGCGATGGTATAGACAAAAATATTGTCCTTTGAGATGCCGCTTTCAAAGCTGAGCCTTGCGCCCAGGAGATTGGAGACCGCGCCCCCGCGGCTGAAGCCGCATATCCAGAGCTTGAGCTTCGACCTGTCGAAGCCGCGGCGTGCGATATAGTCGAGCAGGGCGCTGTAAACTCCGTCGGCGGCAGCCTTGAAGCCTGCCGCAAAGTCCGGGCAGCCCTCCTCAACGGCATGGGCGTTGCTGACCCACTCGCCGCCGTAGCGGTGGCTGCGGATAACGACCGGAATCAGATAATTATCCCCGGGCAGCCTTTTTGCCGCGAAGATATAGCCGCAGGTATCGTCGCAGGGCTTCTGCTCGCCGAACTTTTTGCTCTCGATCGTGCGGTCGTCGCAGCCGATGTCGTGCAGCAGGCTGCGTATGTATTTGTCCCCGCCGTTTTTGATGGTAAAGGAGCTCATCGTCATACCCATGCTCATGATAGCGAGCTTGTGATTATATGAGCAGGCCGAGCCGGAGAAAAACGAATCGGAATATTCAAAGGGCAGACTGCCGACGTCGTCGGCTTCGCCCAGCTTTGCTATAAGCGTACTGACGGCGACCTCGCCCTCAAACGGCTTGCCGTTGGTGCCGTCAAAATAAAACTTCAAATCTGTCATGAAATGCCTCCGAGGAATTTTGCTACGGATACAGTATATAATTTTTTGCCATTTTAAGCAAGTGTTAAAATAGCTTGACAAAAATATGAGGCTGACGTATATTAACTGTACGGTTTGAAACCACACAGTTCGACAGCGGGAACATTTTGCCCGCGCGGGCGTATTTATACTGCCGATACAATGACCTACGGAGGTTTGAAATGAAGGAAAAAACAAAAAACATACTTAATATCACGGTACCGGTTCTGCTGGCGCTGCTGATGCTGCTCAATGCAGCGATGCTGTATAAGATAAGCCAGACGGATAAGCGCCTTGACGCGGTCCTCGGCGAGAGCGAGGATGTCGCGCAGGAAAACGACGTCACCATAGGCGGCGAATATGTGATAAAAGACACGACGAATATCTCTGATGCGTACAAGTCCGGCAACAGCTCCGGACTTTCGGATAAGGACAGGGAGACCCTCGACATGGCCTCCGCGGTTCTGGACGAGATAATCACCGGGGATATGTCCGACTATGAAAAGGAGCTTGCGGTCTACGACTGGATGACGCATAATCTTACGTTCGATTCCGGCTCACTGCTGGTGGTCCCCGATACGCAGGCTGACTGCGACAATCCCTACGGCGTACTCAAGTACCACAACGCCGTCTGCGTGGG
>CALZAG010000051.1 GCA_945613045.1 uncultured Clostridia bacterium
TATCGCCTCCATAATATGCATCATTCTCGGCCTGCTGCTGGGGTATATCGTCCTTCTGTTCATTAACCCGGAAGGCGCCGGTGAAGCGATAACAAGCCTCGTTAAGAACTACTTCAACTACCCCAATTCCGCTGTTGCTCTTAAATATTTCGGCAACACGCTTGTCAAGTCCGCTCCCCTGCTGATGTGCTCGCTGTCTATCCTGTTTGCTTACAAGGTCGGCCTGTTCAACATCGGCGTTGCCGGTCAGTACGCGGCCGGCGCGGGTCTTGCGCTGTACGCCGCGCTTGCATGGCAGCTCCCCTGGTGGGTATGCCTCCTCATCGCTACACTTGCGGGTGCGTTGCTCGGCACTGTCAGCGGTGTCCTCAAGTCCTACTGCAATGTCAATGAGGTCATCTCAGGCATCATGCTCAACTGGATAACCCTCTATGCGATGAATGACCTGCTTTCGGCTGTCAAGGAGTCCACCAGCCCCTACACCGTACATATCAGAACCGTAAACACCGATGCGCTCATCCCCACGCTGGGTCTTGACAAGCTGTTCAGCAACAACCAGTATGTCACCATAGCGATACCCATCACGGTCATCATAGCGATACTGGTGTACATAGTGATGGAGAAGACCAAATTTGGCTATGAGCTCAAGGCCACGGGCTTTAACAAAAACGCGGCAAAATACTGCGGCATGGCCGAAAAGCGCAACACGATACTGACGCTGCTTATCGGCGGCGCTCTCGCCGGTCTCGGCGCGGGTCTGTTCTACCTCACGGGCTTTGAGCAGTGGTCCTGCGGCCAGTCCGCTGTCCCCGCCATGGGCTTCAACGGCATCGCCGCCGCCTTCCTCGGCGGACTGAACCCCATCGGCTCCATTTTCTCCTCGTACTTTATCCAGCATATCACCGTCGGCGGCGCGTATGTCGACAAAAGTATGTACTGCTCCCAGATCTCAGACCTTATATCCTCGATCATTATTTACCTCTGCGGTTTCGTTCTGTTCATGAAATTCGCCATGAGCCGCATAGCTGCAAGGCGTGAGGAAAAGGCCATGGAAAAAGCAAAAGCTCAGATTGAAAGCGAGTCTGCGGAAGGAGGCAACGAATAATGACATTACTTATCCAGTACACTATTCTTTACGCCTCCGTACTTATCCTCGTTGCTCTCGGCGGCTGCTTCTCAGAGCACTCGGGCGTTATAAACCTCGGTCTCGAGGGCATCATGGTCATGGGCGCTCTCGGCGGCGCGCTCACGATGAAGTATCTTGCCGGTTATCCCTCCGTGGTTATCGTTCTGCTGACCATTCTGGCTGCGGCTCTTTCCGGACTTATCTTCTCGGCTCTGCTGGGTGTGGCCTGCATAAACTTCAAGGCCGACCAGACGATCGTCGGTACGGCGCTTAATATGCTCGGTCTTGCTGCAGCTACCGTTATCGTCAAGGCGATCAACACCGCAGAAAATCCCGACAACGTCTCCTCCACCGTTCAGTATATCGCTCAGAAGAAGTCCTTCCTCGTGAGTATCGGGGGCTTCGACTTCAACTGGATGATGCTGGTCGCCGCGATCGCGCTTGTGCTCGCCTTCGTTGTGCTGTATAAGACCCGCTTCGGTCTGCGTCTGATGGCCTGCGGCGAGCACCCCCAGGCTGCCGACTCCGTGGGCATCAACGTCTATAAAATGCGCTGGTCGGGCGTTCTTATTTCCGGATTGCTCGGCGGCCTCGGCGGCATCATGTATATCATCGCAGGCGCGAGCGAATGGAAATTCGAATCCGGTGTCGCGGGCTTCGGCTTCCTGTCGCTGGCCGTTATGATCTTCGGTCAGTGGAAGCCCCACCGCATCGCCCTTGCGGCGCTGCTGTTCGGCCTGTTCCGCGCACTGGCAAGCGTCTACTCCGGCTTTGACTTCCTGTTGGATCTGCACATCTCGGGCTCGATATACAAGATGATGCCCTATATCATCTCCCTTATCGTTCTCGCCCTCACCTCCAAGAGCTCCAGAGCTCCGAAGGCCGAAGGCATACCGTACGAAAAAGGACAGCGATAGTCATATACGCAAAAAATTCGCACAGGCAAAGCCTGTGCGAATTTTTTATACATCTATGCCATTGTGCCAACGGATATGACGCCGTATGTCAGCAGCAAAACTATTATCCCTGCGGCGATCACTCCCATTGTTATCGCCGGAAGCGCTCTTTTAAGGCGCATATCCAGCAGCGATGCCACCAGAGCGCCGGTCCATGCGCCCGTGCCCGGCAGCGGGATAGCCACAAGGATGAACAGGCCCCAGAAGCTGTATCGCTGGACGGTCTTCGCCTTCGCAGCTCCCTTGCGCTCCAGCCAACCGGTGAATCTCACTAGTATGCCGTGCTTTTTCAGCCAGTCTATGATATGTCTCGTAAGCAGGATGAGCGCAGGTATCGGCAGCATATTGCCGACGATTCCCACTGCAAAGGCGAGCCATGGGTCAAGCCCCGCCGCAACGCCGACGGGTATAGCGCCCCTTATCTCAAGTACCGGCAGCATCGCCGTGAAAAGTGTTTTTAGTACCTCTGAAAGCATATTTGTCCCCGCCGCTCAGAATTTGGCCATTGCCTCCCGGCAATAGTGGTTGAAGCGGCGTTCCCGCTCGAGGCTTGAGCTGTCCATATGTCCGGGATAGACCTCATAGTCGCCCTCCAGCTCACATATCTTTTTCAGCGAGCGCATCTCCTCGCGCATACTGCCGCCGGGCAGGTCTGCCCTGCCGCAGCTTCCTCTGAACAGGGTATCGCCCGTGAAAAGTGCCCCGCCGCAGATAAGGCACACGCTTCCGGGAGTGTGGCCGGGAGTTGCCAGCACCTTGAACTCAAGTCCCGCTTCAACGATGATATCTCCGTCGTCATAGTATTTTCCGCCCTCGGGCATTTTGAACTTCATCCCGCTCTTGCCGACCTCGTAGCCCTCGTCGCGGGGATTGATATACAAAGCGCAGCCGGTCTGCTCCAAGATCTCATTCACTGCGCCGACGTGGTCGAAGTGGCCGTGCGTCAGCATGATAGCCTCACATCTGAGACGGTTTGACTCTATATAGTCCATTATGGCGTTGCTCTCGTCGCCCGGGTCTATTACGACGCAGGCAAGCGTTTCCTCGTTTACAACGACGTAGCAGTTCGTCTCAAGCTGCCCTACCGGTATGGTTTTAATGTTCATATCAAAGCTCCCTTGTATCCAGAATGATCGTTACCGGGCCGTCGTTGACGGAGCTGACCTTCATCTCCGCGCCGAATTCGCCCGTTCCGACCTTGAAGCCGCGCTCGCGGCATTCCTCAATGACTTTTTCGTAAAGCGGTATCGCTTTCTCCGGACGCGCCGCCTTTGAAAAGCCCGGCCTGCGCGACTTGCAGTCGGCAAACAGAGTGAACTGGCTTATGATAAGCAGCTCGGCCCCCGCGTCGGCGGGATTGACGTTCATCTTCCCCGCCTCGTCTTCAAATATCCGCAGACCGCATATCTTATCGGCTATCTTTACCGCTTCCTTCTCCTCATCGTCGGCATGAACGCCCAGGAGGACGAGAAAGCCCTTTCCGATGCTGCTTTTTACCGCCCCGTCTATCGCTACCGAAGCGCTGTCGACCCTTGTAAGAACCGCTCTCATTTTTTTCCTCCGTTTCTGTTGACCTCGACCACGCCCGGCAGAGCGGCAAGCTTATTGATGATGGCTTTCAGCTCATCCAGCCCCGTTGTCTCGAGCGTGATGTTGACGATCGACTTATCGCCGGTGTCGCGGGCATTTATGGTACGCACCTTGGTGTTGAGGGTGTTGAAGATCGTCGCAATGTCCATTATCAGACCGCTCCGCTCGCGTGATACCACCGTTATGGCAGTTGCGTAGCTCTCCTTAATCTCGTCGGCCCAGCTGACGCTTATCCAACGTCCGATGTCCTCGGGGGTGAATTCCCGGCGGGCGTAATTGGCGCAGTCGGTTCGGTGGATGGACACGCCCTGGCCGCGGGTGATATAGCCGACGATGTCGTCGCCCGGTATGGGCGTACAGCAGCGAGAGAATTTGATAAGGCAGTTATCAAGCCCCTCGACCAGCACGCCGTGGACGGGCTTTATGTTTTTCCTTGCCTGATTTTCCCTGCGCTCGGCGGCCTCAGTAACTTTTTCGAGGACGGTCTTCTTGCCGCTGACGTGGTGCAGCCGCGCAAGCTCGTCCTTCATTCGGTTGACAGCCCTCGTGGCCGCCATGCCGCCGTAGCCGATGGCGGCGTACATCTCGTCAAGGCTCGAATAGGATACTTTTTTCAGAAGCTGCGGGAGTATTTCCTCGTCGGTGATATCCTCCATCCGCAGTCCCTTGTTCTTAAGTTCCGATTCAAACATCGCGCGGCCGCGCTCGATGTTCTCCTCGCGCCGCTCCTTTTTGAACCACTGCTTTATCTTGGTTCTCGCCGAACCGCTTTTGGCGATATTGAGCCAGTCGCGGCTTGGTCCGGCGGCGTTTTTTGCAGTGCGCACCTCGACGATATCGCCGTTTTGCAGAACGTAGTCGAAGTTCACGATGCGGCCGTTGACGGAGGCGCCGACCATGCTGTTGCCGACGGCGGAGTGTATGCTGTAGGCAAAATCTATGGGCGTTGCGCCGGCGGGCAGATTTATGACGTCGCCCTTGGGTGAGAACACGAACACCTCGTCGGCGAACATATCTATCTTCAGATTATGGAAAAAGTCCGTCGCATCCGACTCCTGCTGGCTCTCCAGCAGCCTTCTTACCCACGCGAATTTTTCCTCGTCGCCGGTCTTTACTCCGGAATCGCCGATCTTGTACTTCCAGTGCGCGGCGATGCCGTATTCGGCGGTGCGGTGCATATCCCATGTGCGGATCTGAACCTCAAAAGGTATGCCCTCGGAGCCGATGACCGTCGTGTGAACGCTCTGATACATATTGGGCTTCGGGGTGGAGATATAGTCCTTGAATCGACCGGGCACGGGCTTGAACATATCGTGGATAATGCCCAGAACATTGTAGCAGTCGGGGATGGTGTCCACGATGACGCGAAAGGCGCACAGGTCGAAAATGCCGTTTATATCCAGCTTCTGGGCGTACATCTTGCGGTAAATGCTGTATATATGCTTTATGCGGCTGTAGACCGTGACCTGCAGTCCCTCGTCCTCGAGGCGCTTTTTCATCTTGGTCTCCATGTTCTGCATGAAGCTTTTCAGAGTATCCATGCGGGACTCAAGAGTCTTCATGATCTCATTGTAGCCCGTGGGGTCGAGATACATGAGAGCAAGGTCCTCCAGCTCCCACTTGGCCTTCTGCATACCGAGGCGGTGGGCGATGGGCGCATAGATCTCCATCGTCTCAAGGGATTTTATGCGCTGTTTTTCCTCGGTCTGATAGGCCATGGTGCGCATATTGTGCAGACGGTCGGCGATCTTGATGAGGATAACGCGGATGTCCTTGGCCATAGCCATGAGCATCTTGCGCAGGTTCTCCATCTGCTCGTCTTCCTTGCTGGTGTACTGAACGCGGGTCAGCTTGGTGACGCCCTCAACGATATTCGCTACTGGCTCTCCGAACTGCCGAGCAATGTCCTGATAGGTAAGCTGCGTGTCCTCGATAACGTCGTGAAGCAGGGCGGCGACGATGGAGTCCTCATCCAGACCCATATCCACGGCTATGTCCGCAGCCGCGACGCAGTGAGTCACATACGGCGAACCGTCGCGCCGAAGCTGCCCCGAGTGGGCAAGACGCGCCATTGCATAGGCAGCCTCGATCCTGCCCATATCCATGTCCATGCCGCTGTCCGCTATTTTCTTGCTAAGTGCTTCAAACTGCTCGTCCGGATCGGGTATTTTGTTTTCGGATTCTTTTTCTGCCATTATAAACGTCTCGCTTTCAAGCGTTTTATAAGCTTTGAGTCCTCTAAGTTGACCTTTCTGGTTCCTGATACTATCCTCGCTCCGAACACAGAGCCCGGTACCGCAGCGTGAAGCAGTCCCAGCTCGCTGAGCGCCAGAAGACAGATGCAGAAGCGCTCCGGCTCAAGGCCGTGAGGGCATTGACGGATAACTCCGTCAATATCCGACGCCACCGTACCTCCGGCAGACTGCAGCCTGCGCCACACCTTCACGAAGGCGCTGCGGTCGGGGCAGTAGGGCGCGGCCTCCATGATGGGCATTTCCTTCAGTATCCTCGCGCACAGCGGCCGCGGGTCATGCCGCCTTACCGCCGTCACCTGGAGCTGTACGCTGCTGCGAAATCTGAATTCGTTTATCTGCGGGGTAAAGGCAATGTCAACGCAGTCCCCCGCGCCGAGCCCCAACTCGGCCTCGGTGTGGGAAAAGAATACGCATTCAAAGCCGCAGCCCTTGAATCTAATGTTAAGGCGCAGGTGCTTGCCGCCGCCGATGGTTGCAACTCTGTCGAGCTTCGCGCCGGATATGCACATAATGGGCTTGGGGTTGCCGCTGCCGAAGGGCTCGAGCAGCGAAAGAGCCTCAACGCCGTCCATACTCAGCATTTTGGGGTCAATGATCTCGATATCGCAGTTCAGGGTCGGCAGCTCCTCGGGCTTGTTTTGCCTGTAATACTCTCCGAAAGCGCGGCAGAATTCCCGAAGCTTGTCACGCTTTATGTTGAGCCCTGCGGCCAGGGCGTGCCCGCCGAAGCCCTCAAGGTAGTCCGAGCACGCGGACAGGGCTTCAAAAAGGTTGAAGCCTCCGTAGCTGCGGCAGGAGCCCTTGCCCTTTTCCCCGTCAAGGCATATCATTACCGTCGGCAGCGAATACTGCTCGGCGAGCTTGGATGCGGCGATGCCGATGACCCCCTGATGCCACTTTTCGCTGGCAAGTACGATGGGGGCATCCGGGCTCTTGCCGTCCATCATGCCGGAGGCGTCGTCCCAGATCTCCGTTTCAAGAAGCTGTCTGCGGCGGTTGAGCTCGCACAGCTGGGATGCAAGCCTGTTGGCCTCTGTCTCATCATCCGTCATGAGCAGCCTGCTCGCAACGGGAACGCAGCCCAGCCTGCCCGCGGCGTTGAGCCGGGGGGCAATGGTAAAGCCGATCGTGGAGGAGGATATTTTTTTGTCCGCGGCGCCTGACTCCCTCAGGAGCGCCGCGATGCCCGGGCGTGAGGTCTGCCCTATCATGCCGAGCCCCATGCGGACGATATAGCGGTTCTCGCCTGTCAGGGGCACCACGTCCGCAACCGTACCTATCGCGGCAAGGTCGGCATATTGCCGGACTACCTCCGCGTCGTTGCCCTCCACCGCGCATACAAGCTTGAGCGCAACGCCGACCCCGGCCAGATCCTTGTTAGGATAATCGCAGCCGTCCTGCTTTGGATCGATGACCGCTATCGCCTCGGGCAGAGCCTGTTCGCGGCATTCGTGATGGTCGGTTATTATGAGATCGACTCCGACATCTCTTGCATGCTTTGCCTCGTCCACCGCGGTTATTCCGCAGTCGACGCTGATAATGAGGCTGACGCCCTTTCTTTTAAGACTGTCGATAGCCGTGTTGTTAAGGCCGTAGCCCTCCTCGATCCTGTCGGGTATATAGGGGCAGCAGTCAATTCCGCGGCTGCGCAGCCAGTCCGTCAGCAGGCAGGTAGCCGTTATCCCGTCAACGTCGTAATCGCCGTAAACGGCAATGGTCTCCCCCGCCGTAAACGCCGCCTTTATCCGCCGCACCGCCTTGTCCATATCCTTCATGCGCATGGGGTCTATAAGGATATCGGCTCCGCCGTGCAGAAACCGCCTGGCTTCCTCGGCGGTGGTGATACCGCGAATATTCAGCATCGCCGCCAGCAGAGGCGGATACCCCTCCGCCAGCAGCGCCGCGGGTATCTCATGCGAGCGCTCTGAAATTTTCCATTTGCTGTAATTCATTCATAAACACTACTTCATAATTATATTATATTAGAATATAATATCAAAATTAAGCGCAGAGCGCAAGGGCAAGGGAAGCTTTTCCGTAATTATTGACATTCATCTGCCGTAATGCTAAAATAATTGCGCTGTTAATTATGTGCCGGTGTGGTGGAATGGTAGACACGGCGGACTTAAAATCCTCTGATGCTCGCATCGTGCCGGTTCGAGTCCGGCCACCGGCACCACGTCGTCGCGGACTGCATATCGTTCGCGACGACGTTTTATTCTTCAAAGCAAACGTCATCTCTCACTCATTCCGTCGCTCCTCCTTTCCGCAATAAGCTCCGCGCACTTTTGATAGTGCGCGGAGCTTTTTTACGTATTACGTATTCATATAACCGCCCTGCTGTTTCATTGCCGAACCGCGCGTTTTTTGGCGATATCATTCGTATCCAGCGTTTTCTTAAAAACGACAAATCTGTCGTAAAGATACTCTGTGGATAGATTTAGCGCCATATTTATTCCTGTTACAAGGTATTCATTCCACGCAAGCCCCTCGGCAAGATAATTTCCGAGCACGGTCGTCACAGGCGTGAACACGCAGTAGTACAGGAACACGAGCAGCATCGCCTTGGGAACGTTGTTTGCGCTGCGGAACGTGAACCTGCGGTTTAATGTGAAATTCCACAGGACCGGCAGTACGAGCGCGATAAGATAGCACGGCCAATATGACCAGCCGCTGAGCTCATTGAGCAGACTGAACGAGCCCAGCTCTATGACTCCCGCCGAAACGGAAAAAGCCGTGAATTTCAGAATGCGCAATACTTCTTTTTTCTGTTGTTTTCCATAATCAATTGCTTTCTTTCAGTTTATAAAAGGATAGTTTATTCATACATTTTGTCGAGCTCGGCCTCGACATAGTCAAACTTCTTTACCCTTGGGTTTTTTATCACCCTGCCGCGGTCGATACCGTCGCGTATTCTCGAGTCGATATTTCTCAGTCCTCCGACGGTGCGTATCGTTGTGACGCCGCTCATAAGCTCCGTGCGTGCAAATTTATAGCACAAGGCATAAACAGCAGTCCGCGTAACTATATTTGGCATGAGGAGATTCACGGTTTTTGCGTTCTGTTTTTTTGTATAATTCGGCATACCCGAGCCCGGCAGATGAACATGCAGATTTATAAGCCCGGGCATGAGATACCGCCCCTCAAGGTCGATGGTTTTCACCTTACCGAAGCTGCACGCTTAGCCGGAGATCACCGCTATCTTCCCGTTCTCGACCGGCACCGACATTCCCCGCCGCGGCTCCATATTCTCGTTACCGTCCAGCAGCGCCGCGTTTATCAGCGCATATCTCATTAAGCTCCCTCCTTGGCAGGCAGGCTTATTATACACTCCCTCCTGTCCTCATCAAGTGTTACTGAATTAACAAATCGTTAAGCAAGTTAATGTCATTCTTCAAAATATATTAACAGTTTGTCTTCAAACCCTGCTGCTTTTTGTATTATTTCACGCGGCATATGAACAAACCATTACCAAAACCGTGTAAAACGTATAAGTTTATGTAAAGACATTGCTCCGCCGCGTTAAGCTTCAGTTAATTTGACGGCGTAAGTATTGAAATCGATTTTTTAACAATTAGAATTGACCTATGGGCGTTAAACCAAATATTAAAGGAGAGAAAGTTATGGAAAACAATCGCGCTTCCTTTGGCTCCAACTTTGGCTTCATCATGGCTGCTGTCGGTTCTGCAGTCGGTCTGGGCAACATTTGGGGCTTCCCGTATAAGATGGGTCTGAACGGCGGCTTTGCCTTCCTGGTCGTCTATCTTGTACTTGCAATCTTCGTTGGCCTTGCCGTTATGGTCGGCGAATTTACCATCGGCCGCAAGACCGGTATGAGCCCTGTTGCGGCTTACAGAAAGCTCAGCAAGAAGTTCACCTGGATGGGCTACATGGCAGTTA
>CALZAG010000052.1 GCA_945613045.1 uncultured Clostridia bacterium
GTCGGCATTGAGGAATGCGAGGCCTTCCTGACCGAGTTCATGGCTCCCGACAGGCTGGCCATGAGCGTTATATCCCCAGTAAAATAAGTTATTTTCAGGTTACAGATATGAACATTTTAAGCGCGACCATGCTTAGGGGAGCTGAGATCAGCTTCCCCATGCTGGGGGACTGGAGCGTCAATCCCCCGTACAGCTTCACGGTCTTCGGATTTGAGATATATTTCTACGGCGTTATCATCGCGGCGGCCTTTATTCTCGCCGCTCTGTTCTGCGCAAGAAAGGCCGCGGAATTCGGTCTGACCTCCGACGACCTGTTCGACCTTGTGATATGGCTCATACCGGCCTGCATCATAGGCGCAAGGCTCTACTATGTGCTGTTCAAGCTCGACTATTTCATCGCAAACCCCTCAAAGATATTTTCCGTGCGCGACGGCGGGCTCGCCATCTACGGCGGCATCATCGCCGGCGTCATCACCGGTATCATTTGGAGCCGGAGGAAAAAGATACCCGTTTTCGCCGTCGGCGACCTCGCCGCCTTCGGCCTGCTCATCGGCCAGGCCGTCGGTCGCTGGGGCAACTTCATAAACCGCGAGGCCTTCGGCGCGGAGACCGACGTTTTCTGCCGCATGGGGCTCACCATGCCCGGGCAGGAGACACTGTACGTCCACCCCACCTTTCTTTACGAAAGCCTGTGGAACCTCGCGGGGCTCATCATCCTGTGCGTTCTGTCAAAGCTCGGCAAGAGAAAATATGACGGGCAGTTTTTCTGGTCATACATATTATGGTACGGCTTAGGCAGGGCGTGGATCGAGGGACTGCGCACGGACAGCCTGTATATTGGCTCCACCGACATCCGCGTATCCCAGCTTCTGGCGGCGGTGAGCGCGCTTGCGGCACTAATTGTGCTTATAGTAAACGCGAAAAAGGCTCACAAGCCCGAGGATATGTTCGTAAACAGGAAAAAACATGAAAACGAATCACCCAAGGAGGGAGAATAACAATGGCAGACTACAAAAGCATCCTTAAAGGAACGATAAACTCCGTAGCAAACAAGGCAAAGCAGTACGTCGAGAGCGGCGCGCTGAAGGACACCTATGACAAAGGCAGCACCGCCGCGAGGTGCTACGCAAACATCGCAAAGCTCACCCTGCAGATCAACGGCGAGCTCGAGGAGCAGAAAAAGGTGTTCATCGAGATAGGCAGGCTGTGCTACGACGAGCACCGCGACGCTCCGGACGCCCGCTACGCCCAGCTTTTCGAGGAGCTGCAGGCAATGGACGAGAAGATCGAGACAATGCGCGAGGAGCTTGAGGCGGCAAAGGCGGCGGTGGAAGCGGCAAAAGCCTCCGGCGGCGACAACATTATAATAGATAACGGGAGCGACGGCGATGAATGAGACAATAAGCTGCCTTTTAAACCGCAGAAGCGTAAGAGCCTACAGACCCGAGCAGATAAAGCCCGCGGAGCTTGAGACCATACTTCAGGCGGGACTGTACGCGCCCAGCGCCATGAACCTACAGCCTTCGATCATGCTCGTGATCCAGGACAGGGAGACCATCTCCATGCTGTCGCGGCTCAACGCCGAGGTGATGGGACGGGATACCGACCCCTTTTACGGAGCACCCACCGTTATAGTCGTCCTCGCCGACAAAAATGCCCCAAATCACGTTCAGGACGCGAGCCTCGTCATGGGCAATCTGATGAACGCGGCCTTTTCCCTCGGCGTGGATTCCTGCTGGATAAACAGAGCACGCGAGGTATTTGAGATGCCGGAGGCAAGGGCGCTGCTGCGCGAAAAGGGTATAAGCGACGATTATGTGGGCGTCGGAAACTGCATCCTCGGCTATCGCAGCGGCGAGCTGCCCAAGGCTTCGCCCCGCAGAGAGGGCAGGATAATAAAGCTGTAAAAATCAAAGAAAAAATCACGGATCCGTCAGATCCGTGATTTTTCATTTTTCAAACATCATATTCAGGTCGCAATCGCCGTTTATTCCCGGGACGGAGCCCCGGAAGCTGTACTGCCAGACGGTGTGCGCATAATAGAAATACGGGTAACTGCCGACGCCTGCGCACCAGAGCATATAATCCTGGAGCCGGCTGAGATCGTAGCCGTTGTAGCCTGTGTCGTTATACACATACACCCCGGGTCCGAAGCCCGCGGCCTTCATCTCCTCGCAGAAGGCGACGGCGCATTCCGTCAGCGTTTCGTTATCCAGCGTATGGGTGCGCGCGTCGGAGTCAACGACCCGCTCCCAGTCGAAAAACACCGGCAGATCAAGCTCTCTGTCCCCGATAAGCTCCAGCGCATACCGGGCTTCCTCGCGCGCTTCCTCGATGCTTATTGCCTGGGAAAAGAAATACGCTCCCACGCGGAGTCCGACGGCTCGCGCCTCCTCAAGGTTTTCGATGAATCTATCATCGCTGTAAAGCTCTCCGCTTCCGTAGTACCTGCCGCCGACGCGCATCACCGCGAATCGCACGCCGCTGTCATACACGGCCTGCCAGTCGATATCGCCCTGAAACTCCGAAACGTCAACGCCGCGGCTGGCCTTGTATTCACCGCCGACATAGGTGAGGTTTCCCTCGGGGTCTTCGGCGAAATCGTCCTTTTCGAGGGTGTTTTTCGGGACGTCCTCCTCCGGCACGATCCATACATAGCTTTCGCCGTTGAACACCTCGACCATACCGTAGTGGGGATCGTTCTCGATCTCCGCCTGCCGGTTCAGATGCTGCGCCACGGCATATGCAGCCAATAGCAAGGCGGCGAGGGCAATGACGGCATACAGTGGCCTTATCCTTATTTTCGGTCTTGTCTTTGTCTTCATGCCGTCATTATAACAGCTTTTCCCCCTTCTGTAAACCGTCTCAATCTTCCAGAGCCGACAGCAGGGCCCTCCCGCCGTAGCGAAGACAGGTCTTAAGCCGCTCACGCCCCCTCTTTATGGTGCGGCTGACTGTGGATATGTGCAGCCCCAGCTCGTCGGCGATATCCTGCATCTGCATCTGCTCGATGTAATACATATTAACGAGCTGCCTCTGGCGGGGCGTGAGCTCGTGCTCAAGCGCCTGCCGAACCGACTCCGTCAGTCCCTGACTGCCGGATCCGACAAGCTTTATGTACTGCCGCAGAGCCATGTACTCCTCCTGCTTAGCAAACATATTCAGTTTCTTTTCCTGCATTCTTATCATCTCCGTAATAGTTTTCAAGATAGCGCGAGGTCGCGATACTGTCCCGCGCCATGACACCGAGTACGTATATTCTTCGGCGCAGCCGGAGCTTGTCCGTTTCGCACAGATTCGCGCGCTCGAGCCTCAGACTGAGCTCCTCCTGTCTTTGGCGGCACAGCTCACCGCTTTTTCTGTATTCTGACGACAACTGCATAAGCGTCATTTTTCCAAACCTCCGTATGTTAAATTTATTTGACGATTTTGAAATTTTATTGTTGACAAACCCAATGCGGTTTGCTATTATACTTAGGCCGGTATCGTGCTGGTGTAGCTCAGTTGGTAGAGCAGCTGATTTGTAATCAGCAGGTCGGGGGTTCGAGTCCGTCCACCAGCTCCACCTCGTTAGCGCCGGTAATTGAATATGGGGGAATTCCCGAGTGGCCAAAGGGGACAGACTGTAAATCTGCTGGCAATGCCTTCGGTGGTTCGAATCCACCATCCCCCACCATATCGGAGCAAGCTTTTTATCGCTTGCTCCGATTTTTTTGCAAAGATAAGAGCGCGCTCAGGCTGCCTTACACCGTTGTCTTGTTTCCGCTGCCGGTTTTTGATATAATCGTAAGCATCTTAGATTTCACTGATAATGAGGTGCTTGTTATGGAAAACCGACTTGACCGATTTCTGAGCGCGCAGGAGCGCTCATACGATACCGCTTTGAGGGAGATAAGGAGCGGCCGAAAAAGAAGCCATTGGATGTGGTACATCTTTCCCCAGATCGCGGGGCTCGGCATGAGCTCCACGGCTCAGTACTACTCCATCGCAGATCTTAATGAGGCAAAAGACTATATCGCCCACCCCGTGCTGGGCGCAAGACTCATTGAGATATCCGAGGCTCTGCTCTCGCTCGACAGCAGTGACGCGACCTCCGTTATGGGCTATCCGGATGACCTTAAGCTGCGCTCATCCATGACGCTGTTTGCTCAGGTGAGCGGCAACCCCGTTTTCAGCGCCGTACTCGATAAGTTCTACGGCGGCAGTCCCGATACCCGCACGCTTCGCATACTCGGCTTACAATGATCCACCCCCACGGGTGGATCTTTTTTATATTGGGTAGTTTCTTATCTCGCAGCCGGACATGAGCGCCTTCTCAAAGCGGCTGAGAGAATCGAACAGCGCGTCAAAGCATTCGCCGCAGACATAACGGTCCTCCCAAAGGTATATCTCCTCCCCCTCCTCAAACGGCGCCGCACATTCTCCGCAGCGACGCCTGATGTTTGTGCGTTTATTCATTTACATATCTCCCGATAAGATAATATACGCAATTGCACTATCTATTTTAGATAATACCCGCATTTGCATAATTTGTCAAGTAATATTTTTATTTAGTTCTTTATGACTTTAGTTCAGCTTGACATTTTTAAAACTTTTATTGTGCCATTTTAACGTTTTTTTAAGCAACAATTTATAACATCTCACAATTGTAACTTTCAGAAACAAGGAATAAAATCGGAATGGTGGGATGGTAGAGCCCACCGAAGAGATTATTATTTTTTCATTAGGAGAGAAAAAAATGATTACAAACGAATACCTCAAACGTGTGTATGATTCCGTTGAAAAGCGCGATCCCGACCAGCCCGAGTTCCTTCAGGCGGTCCGTGAAGTGTTTGAGAGCCTGCAGCTCGTCGTCGACAAGCACCCCGAATGGGAAAAGGCAAGCCTCATCGAGCGCTTTGTCGAGCCTGAGCGCGTTATCATGTTCCGCGTTCCCTGGGTCGACGACAACGGCGTTACTCAGGTAAACCGCGGCTACCGCGTTCAGTTCAACTCCGCCATCGGCCCCTACAAGGGCGGCCTGCGCTTCCACCCCTCCGTCAATCTTTCCGTCATCAAGTTCCTCGGCTTCGAGCAGATCCTGAAGAACAGCCTGACCACCCTCCCCATGGGCGGCGGCAAGGGCGGCTCCGACTTCGACCCCAAGGGCAAGTCCGACGCTGAGGTCATGCGCTTCTGCCAGAGCTTCATGACCGAGCTGTACCGTCACATCGGCCAGTTCACCGACACTCCCGCAGGCGACATCGGCGTCGGCGCGCGCGAGGTCGCTTACATGTACGGCCAGTACAAGAGGA
The DNA here is from genome assembly GCA_945613045.1 of uncultured Clostridia bacterium. GTDB lineage: Bacteria > Bacillota > Clostridia > Oscillospirales > Oscillospiraceae > F23-B02. The sequence goes on from CALZAG010000052.1 coordinate 5,295, forward strand.
TAGTCGACCGCTTCGAGGGCGGCGTCATCACCGGCAAGGGTCTGTCCTTCGGCGGCTCCCTGGCACGCACCCAGGCAACCGGTTACGGCCTGTGCTACTACGCGGCAGAGGCTCTCAATCATCTTGCAAACACCTCCTTCGAGGGCAAGAAGGTCATCGTTTCCGGTGCGGGCAACGTTGCCCAGTACGCAGCCGAAAAGTGCACCCAGCTCGGCGGCACCGTTATCGCAATGTGCGACTCCAACGGCTACATCTACGATCCCGACGGCGTTGACCTTAAGAAGGTCATGGACATCAAGCAGAAGCGCCGCGCACGCATCAGCGTCTACGCCGACGAGGTCCCCGGCTCCGAGTACCATGAGGGCCGCAAGGGCATCTGGACCCTCAAGTGCGACATCGCAATGCCCTGCGCATCCCAGAACGAGATGGACGCCGATGACGCTCAGCACCTGATCGACAACGGCTGCATGGCAGTGTTTGAAGGCGCCAATATGCCTCTGACCCCCGAAGCCATCGAGAAGGTCCTCGGCAACGGCCTCCTTTACAGCCCCGGCAAGGCCTCCAATGCAGGCGGCGTCGCCACCTCCGGTCTTGAGATGACTCAGAACTCCATCCGCATGAGCTGGAGCTTCGAGGAAGTCGACGAGAAGCTGCAGGGCATCATGAAGAACATATTCAAGGCCTGCTACGACGCATCCGTCGAGTGCGGCCAGCCCGGCAACCTCATGGTCGGCGCAAACGTTGCCGGCTTCCTGAAGGTAGCCGATGCAATGATGGCTCAGGGCGTCGTCTGATCCTGAATACGATAAACTGCAAAAAAGAGAGTACCGAGAGGTACTCTCTTTTTATTATTACAGTGAGCTTCCGTTTACGGTCACGCTGCCTTCAATAATTATCTCGCCGCTGTTTTTTATGCATATCCTCGCATTAGCGGTCTCGAGGTTTATATCTCCGTCAGCGTTTACGCTTATCTCAGAAAGCGCGCCGTCAGGCTCGCTTTTTCTTTTTATCTCAGACAGCCACATGGCTACACCTCCAGTGTGACGATAGTTCCCGCGCTGAAGGAGTCGGCCCAGCAATGGCTGGAGCTTACCCTGTAGCTTCCGCTCACGCCAAGCGCGGTTGAGCTCAGCTCGATGATGTCACCCGGAAAGCACGCAAACTGCTTGGTGATCGTCAGCTCGATCAAATGCTTTCCCCTCTCTGACTCGGCTATCTGATACTCAGCCGTATAACGGGCGGCGTCCGCACCCGTGGTCTTCGGAACGGTAAGCTCACGGTGGCTTTTTCCGCCTCGCGCGATAAAATCCTCGTTGCTCACCGTGTAGCTTGCTCCCGTTACGCGGTTTTTCACACGCACATCTGATATTATCCCGTAGCGCTCGTCCCGCAGCTTTATGGCGTGGGCGTCATTGTCCGCGTCTATCGCAACGCTTGAGCCCTGACGCCCGTTTAAGATAAGCGCTCCTTCGGGAGTGAAGAACGGGGTCGTGCCCCAGGCATAGCGACTGAAGCGCTTCACGGCGCTCCACGCGCTCTCGCCCGTGCTGACGCTGAAGCTGCCCAGAGATTTGGACTCTCCGCTGACCACCTGGCTGACTCCGTAGGGCGTTATAAAATTACTTACAAGGCTCTCGCTGCTCAGAGCGGCGTATGACGCGGCGGGCAGCTCGTTATCCAGCAGCAGCGCCGCCGGAGATCTTCCCGATACGGTCACAACGGAGCCGTGATCGTCGATGCTGATGCTGTATTCGTCCACGACGCCGGTAAACACCGTCGCGCCGTTGTGCTCAGCTCTGAATCGGCAGGCCGACTGAAGCTTTGAAAGCTGGTGGGAGTAGTAGATGAAGCTGACCTCAAACCAGTCGCAGGGCTCTCCGAGTCCGTGGCAGACATCCCACGAGAGAAAGGGCGGCAGCTCAGTCTCAACGCCGCTGCTGCTTATAATGTATCCTGTCATGGCGTCACCTGAACCTTATAAGCTGTCCCTTGGTGAGCTCTTCGTCCGGATCCTCCACGCTGGGATTCATGCTGCACATCTGTTCTACCGACACGCCAAATTTTTCCGCCAGGCTTCGCAGGGTATCGCCTTCGGCAGCCGTGGTGTAGCGCTTGAGTCCCGGCAGGCTCGCCAGAGGATCGTCGTAGTCAAAATTGTCCATAGCTTCGGCCACGTCCTCGAACTTGCTGCCTTTGTACTCCCAAAACTCGAAGCTGTAATGCACATAGTCCTCCCTCGGCTCCTCCCTGAGATTGAGCTTTGCAAAATATGCATATATAGTCGGCCATACGGGATGCACCAGCTTTCCGCCCTTGTTTTCCTCGAACAGCTCCGCAAGCTGCCGGAAGCTCTCATAGGCTCCCGTGCCGGTAAACTCGCCCTCGCCGCGGATTATCTTGTTCTGCAGCCCCAGATCCTGCACCACATAGCCCGAAAAGGGCAGCTTATAGCTGTGCAGAGTACGTCTGTATTCGACCTCAAAGATTCTGGGGTTATTCGGCCAGACGAAATCTCTGTATTTCATTGCTGCTAACATGGCTCCACCTCCTAATAAAGCTCAAAGCCGTTGTCATACCTGCGGGCGTCACGGCGGAAGTAATCCGACATGAAGGACATATCCCTGCGCCGCACGACAAACAGCTCGGCATCGTCGAAATTCGTTCCGTTTTCGTCCGGAGTGTATGAGCGGACGTCAAAAATATCCGCCGTATTACTCATTTTCTTCCTCCTGTCTGGTCCCCGCGGCTATGGTGACCACCTCGGTCTCCGGCCCGTCGGGCTTTGTTATGCGCTCGATCTTTGCGCAGCGGCAGCCGCCGTACAGCCGGCTCCCGACCTTAACGGTAAAATCCGCAAGACCGTCAAAGCTCAGGCCGTCCGATACCGCCGTTTCCCGCCGCAGCTCGATGCCGTACTCCGTATCATTCGTCAGCACCGCTGCGGGCAGAGCGTCTCCGAAGCATTCTATTTTATAAACGGAGCTTGTCTCAAACTCCCGCACGCTCTGCACCGAGGCAAGCTTCACGCCGTTGACAAGGACCGTGTTATCGTCGTTTGAGGGAAATGCACGCGTCACCGTCATACCGTCTCCCCCAATCCGTAAGCCGAAAGCTCCCCGTCCCGCAGCTCGCGTACCAGAAGGGTCCTGGCCTTCGCGGCGCAGTCGCTGCGGAACATTTCGCTGTCCGCGTCATAATAAACGTCGCCGAATTCAAATTCCGTGACGTTCAGGCCCTGGATGCTCCTTATTTCCTCGCGCACAAGTCCGGCATACTCCGCGCAGCCCGGCTCTCCGGAGCGCGGATCGGCCGGAGAGAATATCTCAAGGGATATCACAAGTTCGGCCTTGCTGCCGTACATCTCTTTAACAGCTCCGTTCTCAGTACACAGGCCGATGTAATTCCCGCATCCGGACGCGCTAATGCGCGCGGACTTCAGCGATACGCACACGACCGCCGCCGTCCTGTCGAGCTTCGACGCGGGGAATTTGGTCACGGCGTTTATATTCGCGGCCGTCAGCGCCTCAACTATGCTTTCGGGTATAAGCTCAAACATCAACGCTCTCCCCTTTCAGTCTAAGAATACACTCGTTATGGGAGAGCTTTCCGAAAATGCGCACGGGCTCGATCCTCAGCACCTCGTATATCCTGCCGGCGGCGGTCACCTGCACGCCCTCGGCAATGTTGTCCATGTTCGTAATCAGCCTGTATCCGGAGCCGTTTTTTACTCCGGCTGCCAGCGGCTGGCGGTGTATTTGCGCGTTATCCGCGTCAAGACATGAGATAAATCCCTTGCCCGCCGCCGTACCGACGCTAATATCCTCGCCGTAAAGGCTTAGTATGCTGTCTGTCGCCGTCATCCACGCACCCCCATGAACTCAAAGCCGCCGTCAAGGTAGGCTGCGAGCATATTCTCGGCATATTTTCTCAGCTTGGCCGCAGATGCGGATACTGCGCCGCCGTCAAGCCGCACCGACACGTTTCCGGCGCTGAAGGAGCCCACCCTGTCTCCGGGAAGGCCGCTGAGCTCAATATACATGGACAGCGCCAGCATACCCGCGGCGGTAACGAACAGCTCCTGTATCTCCTCGCTTGAAACGCCCTTGCGCAGGCGGCTTTCAAGCTCCGCCGCCGCGGACGCGCATACCGCTTTGAGGATACCGGCACTCTCCGCGGGAAGCTCGGAGCCAATAAGGCTCAGTGCCTTGTTTTCAATATCAGAATTTGTGTATGCCATTTTATACCTCCGTTCTGCTTTTTCAAAGGAAGCGGGACTTTCGTCCCGCT
>CALZAG010000053.1 GCA_945613045.1 uncultured Clostridia bacterium
CGGGGAGAGTTTTTTTATGATTTCTGAGGAAAAAACAAAATGGGCGGCAGGTATGCTCAGGAAAAAATACGATGAGCTCGGCAGGCTGCCCCAAAAAAGCGATTTCGACCCGGTCACGCTTTCGAGGATAAAAGCCTTTCTCGGCCCGTGGCCGCGAGCTCTTGAAGCCGCCGGACTGAAACAAGCCAAGAGTAAATAAGGAGTACAACATGAAAAAGAAAGTATTGAGCCTGCTTCTCGTACTGGCGATGGTATTGAGCCTTGCGCCTGTCGGCGTGCTTGCCGAGGTCGATCCCTTCTGCACTTCCGTGGGAAGCATCACCGCTGTGGAGAAAAACGGCTATACCTTTACCGAGTGGGATGGTACGGAGATAAAGCTTGACCTTTACACCGTCACCGTGCCCTTCGGCACCCAGAGCGTAACGCTTAATTTTAATGAAGAGCGTATCGCCTACGGCTATGACGAAAACGGAGTGTATGTCTCCTCCTGCGGCAGCACCGGCGACGGAAGCTACGCGGACAACGGTCAGACCGGCCAGACTGCCGCGCTCGTCAGAGCGGACGATTCCGGCAAGCTGCCCGCGTATGTCCATGTCCAGACTCCCTACGACAGCAATTGGAGCTCAACTACGCTCTACGCGGTCAGATTTGAGTATACACATCTGTTTTCCGCCTTTGTCAATGGCGAGGCGATGACGGAGGTATCCTGTGAGCCCAACGCCTACAGCTATTATGATTACATGAGCGGACAGGCCGCTCAGGTCGCGGTCTACACCGTGACCGTTCCCGACGGGACTGCGGCGGTGGACTTTAAGTTTTCCGACAACATATTGGCCTATAACTACACCAAGGACGGAGAATACCTTTGCGGTTATTACGATGGGGACACCATGTACACGGGAAGCCTGACCGCCTCAGTCCCCGTGGATTACGGCACGGAATCTGACCCCGCCGACGGCGAGCCGGACTATATTCAGATACAGACACCCTATGATCAGGACTGGAATTCCACCCTGCTGTACGCGGTGACGTTTGCGTATGACGAAGGCAGCGCCGATGATACCGATATTCAGAAGGTATACGGCGAGACAAGGGCGTATCTGAGCGCTGCCGCGGTGAAAGACCCCGCCGGATTGAGCGACTGGGCAGCACTGGGCCTTGCCCGTGACGGCGTTAAGCTCGACGACGCCTACTACAACGCGGTTTGCGCGTATGTTGCCGAGAATATCAACGACAAGGGGCAGCTCAGCAGCAGATTATCCACCGAAAACTCACGCCGTATCCTTGCGCTGACCGCCCTTGGCCGCGACGTAACCAGTGTCGCGGGGCATGACCTGCTTGTTGGGCTTTCCGAGTTGAGCTTTGTCACCAGGCAGGGGCTTAACGGCGCCGTGTATGCGCTGCTTGCGCTTGACTGCGGCGGATACGATGTCCCCGAGGGCGGAACCGCCACGCGCGAAGCGCTCATTAACGCGATACTTGACAAGGCTCTCCCCGCCGGCGGCTGGGCATATTCCGGTACTGAGGCCGATCCTGACATGACCGCCGTAGCTATTCAGGCGCTTGCGCCGTATTACGGCGGCAATGAAAGCGTAAAGATCGCAGTGGACAAGGCTCTTGAAGTCCTGTCTGATATGCAGACCGAAAACGGCGGCTTTATCAGCAGCGGGAGCGAAAACAGCGAGAGCAGCGCACAGGTCATCATTGCGCTGGTAGCCCTCGGCATAGCCCCCGAAAAGGATGCCCGCTTTGTGAAAAACGGCAGGTCCGCGCTCGATGCGCTCTGCTCCTATGCCGTGGACGGTGGCGGCTTCAAACACATTTCCGCCGACTCAAAGCCCGACGCTGTAGCCACACAGCAGGGATTTAGCGCGCTGGTGGCTTATCAGCGCTTTAAAAACGGAAGCAGCAGCCTGTATGATATGACAGACGTAGAGATCGAAGCGGCAGACCCCTTCACGGATATCGCCGAAAGCGGCTACTATAAATACATAGTCGGAGCGGCGGATGCCGGAATCATCGCGGGTTATCCCGACGGCAGCTACCGCCCGAACAATGTTGTTACCCGCGCTCAGTTCATCACAATGCTCTACCGCGCTGCAGGTTCGCCCGAGGTAAAGAGCACCACGCTTAAGTTTGCCGACGCCTCTGAGGTAGCAAAAGACTTTGCAACTGCCGTGGCTTGGGGCGTTGAGAACAGGGTCATCACCGGATACGGCGACAACACCTTCCGCCCGAATCAGAGCATCAGCCGTGCTCAGATGGCCACCTTTATGTACCGTTACATGAAGAATGTTATCGGCTACAACTTCGGCGAGGTCAAGCCCTGCGGCTTCGCGGATACAAATCAAATCGCGGCGCCCTACGTTGACGCTGTAAATGCCATTGTAAGCGCAGGCGTCATGAACGGCATGAACACGACGACCTTCGCTCCCAACGGCACCGCAAACCGAGGCATGGCGGCGACGGTCATGCTCAGAGTATACGAGCTTGCCGCGTAGTACATTGGAGACTTAGATATGTGGTGGAAGAAAAATATACGGAAGATATTAGTTCCGCTTATAATCATAGCAATACTTGCGGCCGCGTTCTTCTTCGGAGGAGACGCGCCCGATACAAGCGGTCAGACTTTGCAGACTGCCGCCCCGACGCCTGAGCCGAGCGTGGCTGCACAAACTCCCGCGCCGGACGGGGATGAATCGGAAACCGGCATACCGATTGGCAGGGAAACGGGGGAGGATGCCTACCTCACCGACCCTGTTCCCACGGGAAAGCCGGCTCCCGCAGAGCCTCAGGAGACCGGGAAGAGCGACGCAGCTTACAGCTGTACGATATCAATATCCTGCGCCGACGTCCTTTCAAATATTGACGACTGCGCGCCGGAAACGGCGGCCGTCATACCGAAAGACGGCTGGATATTGAGGCCCGTCACGGTGACCTTTACAGAAGGCGAAAGCGTGTTCGATGTGCTGCAGCGTGTGTGCAGGGAGAATAACATACATATTGAGTACAATACCGCGGCGGGATACAACAGCGCGTATATCGAGGGCATAGGCAACCTGTATGAATTTGACGCCGGTGAGCTGTCCGGCTGGATTTACAGCGTAAACGGCTGGTTTCCTAACTACGGCAGCTCACGTTATCAGCTTAAAAGCGGAGATACAATCTGTTGGGTCTATTCCATAGACAGGAGCTCCTACGGCGTGAATTGAACGCATCAATAAGATATATTCGGTTGGGAGTGATGAGCTATTAAAAACGCAGATGCATTTTCGCAGTGCCATCCCGTGGTGAATTTTGTGTATTTCACGCTGGTCCTGACGTTTTCCATGTTCTTTATGCACCCGGTATATCTTACGGTCTCACTGCTGTGCGCGGCGGCGTTCAGTATAAGACTGAGCGGTAAAAGCGCCCTTAGGCCTCAGCTCAAATTTCTGCTGCCCACGGTGCTCGCGGTAGCGCTTATAAATTCCGCGTTCAGCCACGCTGGAGTAACGATACTCGCGTATTTACCGTCGGGCAATCCGTTGACGCTTGAGAGCATCGTTTACGGTACGGCGGCGGCCGTCATGCTGGCGGCGGTCATCCTTTGGTTTTCCTGCTTTAACGTTGTTATGACGACGGATAAATTCGTGTATCTTTTCGGCCGAGTGATACCCGCGATGTCGCTCGTTCTCAGTATGGCCTTTCGCTTTGTGCCGAGATTCGCGGCACAGTTTCGGGAGGTGTCCGAGGCGCAGCGCTGCATAGGACGGGATGTGTCCGAGGGTAGCGCCGTCGAGAGACTCAAAAAGGCAACTTTGATAGTGTCGATCATGGTCACATGGTCGCTTGAGAATTCCGCCCAAACGGCCGACAGCATGAAAAGCCGCGGCTACGGCCTGAGCGGCAGAACGGCCTTTTCCGTGTATTGCCTTGACGGCAGGGATAAAGCCCTGCTCGTATGGCTGCTGCTGTGCGGCTTTTACATTGTCTGCGGCTGGGCGGCCGGAGGCATTGAATTTCACTATTACCCCATGATGGAGGGTACACAGCTCGGGGTCTTCCAGCTAAGCTTTATGCTGGCTTACCTTCTGCTGTGCCTGACCCCGCATATTCTGGACGCTGTGGAGGATATAAAATGGAAGCATTCAAGCTCCGAGATCTGAGCTTTGCATATCCCGGACAGCGCGGGAATGCGATAGAGAACATAAGCCTCAGCGTAGGCGCCGGCGAGTTTTTCGTTATCTGCGGCCCTTCCGGAAGCGGAAAATCAACGCTCCTGCGGCAGCTCAAGACAGAGCTTGCCCCGCACGGAGTGCGCAGCGGCGAGATCATTTTCGGGGGCAAGCCCCTTGAGGAAGCCGACCGGCGCGAGCAGTCGCAGAAGATAGGCTTTGTGTTCCAAAGCCCCGATAATCAGATAGTTACGGACAAGGTCTGGCATGAGCTCGCTTTCGGCATGGAAAGCCTCGGCTATGACAGTCAGACCATCCGCCGCAGAACGGCAGAAATGGTGAGCTTTTTCGGCATAGAAAGCTGGTTTTATAAAGACGTTTCGGAGCTGTCGGGCGGGCAGAAGCAGATGCTGAATCTGGCCTCGGTCATGGCGGTGCAGCCGACGGTGCTCATCCTTGATGAGCCCACGGGGCAGCTTGACCCCATCGCTGCGTCCGATTTTCTGGCAGTGCTTGCGCGGATAAACCGGGAGCTCGGCACTACAGTCATATTGACGGAGCATCGCCTGGAGGAAGCCTTTCCGATAGCAAGCCGCTCAGCGGTGCTGGATAAGGGCAGGCTGCTGTGCGTCGGAACTCCGCAAGAGGTGGGCGCATGGCTCAGAGAAGCCGGACACAATATGTTCCTCTCCATGCCTGCGGCGATGCGCGTGTGGGCGTCGGTCAAAAGTGCGGACGAGTGCCCGGTCACCGTGCGCGAGGGCAGACAATGGCTGAAGGAATATGCCGCGGAGCATGAGCTGCGTCCACTGCCGAAAAAGACAGAGCACAACTATCCGCCGGAGCCCGCCGTCAAGGCGGAGGAGCTTTGGTTCAGATATGAAAAAGATCAGCCCGATGTTGTCCGTGGCCTGTCACTCACGGTAAATAAGGGCGAGCTTCTGGCCATACTCGGCGGAAACGGCGCCGGAAAGACCACGAGCCTCAAGCTGCTGGCCGGACTTCTCAAGCCGCAGAGGGGCCAGCTCAGCGTAAACGGAAAGATAGGCCTTCTTCCGCAAAGCCCGCAGACACTTTTCGTCGGAAAAACCGTGCGTCAGGATCTGCTTGAGGTTTTAAATGACAAAGACATCACGCCCGACGTCAAGGAAAAAGAGGTCGCGTATATAACGGCTGTCTGCCGCCTTAACGGTCTGCTCGAGCGGCATCCGTATGATCTGTCCGGCGGCGAGCAGCAGCGGGCCGCGCTTGCAAAGGTGCTGCTCACAGAGCCCGATATACTGCTGCTGGACGAGCCCACCAAGGGGCTTGACGCAGGGCTCAGGCAGAGCCTTGCGGAGATACTGCGGGGGCTGACTGCGCGCGGAGTGACCGTGATCATGGTCAGTCACGACATTGAGTTTTGCGCCCGCCATGCGCATCGCTGCGCCCTGTTTTTCGACGGCGGCATCGTAACCGAAGCAGAGCCAAGGGAGTTTTTTTCCGGAAACAGCTTTTACACCACTGCGGCAAACCGTATGTCGCGGGATGTCCTTCCCGATGCTGTCACGCCGGAAGAGCTGATTTTCGCCTGCGCAGGCGCCGTGCCGCCGGAATCGCCGGTGTCGGAGGATGCGCCTCCGCTGCCCGAGCCTGTGGAGAGTGCTTCGGATAAAACGCCGGATAAGCTCCCGCTGTGGCGCAGACTTGCGTCGGTCATTTCAGGATGTACGGCGCTGGCGCTGTTTATAAGCTTTATGTCGGATGCCGATTTGACAAGCCTTATAGCTGCCGACGGGATGACGGGTAAGGCTCCGGAAAAGATTGCTCTGTATCTCGTTTTTTGCGCTGCGCTGTTTATTTTATCATTCAGCATCAGCCGGAGTAGCAAAACGACCGACAATTTGCCCGCGCAAAAGCGCAGGCTAAGCAAAAGAACGCTGCTTGCGGCAACGCTTATTCTGCTGCTTATCCCGCTGACGCTGTTTATCGGCGCATATTATCTGGGCGGCAGGAAGTATTATTTCATAGCCCTGCTCATACTGCTTGAAACGATGCTTCCGTTTTTCATCGTGTTCGAGGGGCGAAAGCCCCAGGCAAGGGAGCTCGTTATCATCGCCGTGCTCTGCGCCCTCGGCGTAGCCGGACGAGCGGCGTTTTTCATGCTGCCGCAGTTCAAGCCCGTTCTGGCGATAACTGTCATCGCGGGAGTGGCGCTCGGAGCCGAGAGCGGATTCCTTGTGGGTTCCATGACCATGCTGATATCCAACATCATGTTTTCTCAGGGACCGTGGACGCCGTGGCAGATGTTCGCCATGGGCATAGCCGGATTCCTGGCGGGAGTTTTGTACCGCAGGGGACGTCTCAGCAGAAGCCGCGTCAGCCTGTGCGTTTTCGGCGCGCTGTGCGCCGTGATCGTCTACGGCGGCATCGTCAATCCCGCCGCGGCACTCATCTGGTCGCACACACTAAACTGGGAAACGGTACTAACATACTACATTACCGGCTTCCCGATGGACTGCGTTCACGCGGCGGCAACATGGATCATACTATGGTTCATCGCTGAGCCGATGCTCGAGAAGCTCGACAGGATAAAAAGCAAATACGGCCTCATGGAATGAAGAAAACAGCACACGCCAAAGCTTAATAGCCGTGTGCTGTTTTGCTTGACATTTTTGCAAAATGTGCCATACTGATAGTAATTAAACTAACAAACACAAATCAAAAGGAGAATGGCGATGAAGGTTTATCACGGCGCGATAATATGCTGCGACGAAGAGAATACCGTTGCAAAGTACCTGGCCGAGGACGGCGGTAAGATCGTTTATGTCGGCGATGAACTTCCGGCGCGTTTCAGCGCCTGGCAGCGCGTGGAGCTTGGAGATCGGGCGCTCATTCCGTCTTTTGCCGATACGCACATCCACTTTGCAAGCTTTGCGACCTTCCATGCGGGGCTAAACGTCATGGAGGCCAAGACCAACGCGGAGATCCTCGGTATGCTGCGTACCTATCTTGCCGATACAAAGGAAAAATTCATAATCGGCTTTGGTGCTTCGCCCTATTCCGTAGAGGAGGGGAGGCTCGTAAGCCGTGAGGAGCTTGACTCGGTATGTCCGGATAAGCCGCTTTTCATGATTAAATACGACGGCCATGCCTGCGTTATAAACAGCGTGCTGCTCAATAAGCTGCGCAATAAGATATCCGGCCTGCGTGGCTATCATCCCGACAGCGGCGAAATGAATCAGGAGGCGTTTTTCGCCGTTTCCGATTATGTGACTAACTCCATTTCACCGCTTAAGCTCATAAGCAACATGCAGAAGGCCGCAGATCATATGGCGTCCAAGGGCATAGGCATGATACATACGGTCAGCGGCGTGGGCTTCCCGATGGATCTGGATGTCGATATGGAGCGCTGGGTAGGCGCGGGCCTCACAAACGGTCTGCAGCTTCGTGTGTTCTTCCAGACGCTGGACGTTAAAAAGGTGCTCAAGCGCAGGCTTCCGCGCATCGGAGGCTGCTTTGCCGCAGCGCTGGACGGATGCTTCGGCTCAGAGGATGCCGCAATGCTCGAGCCGTATGAAGGCGGCGGGAACAAGGGCGTTCTGTACTATTCCGATGAGGAAGTGACGGAATTCTGCAAAAAAGCAAACAGAGCAGGACTTCAGATCGAGATGCACGCCATCGGCGATGACGCCTTCCGTCAGGCCACCCGTGCGCTCAAGGCCGCTCTGGACGATTATCCGAGGGAGGATCATCGCCACGGCATAATCCATGCCTGTCTGCCCACGGACGAGGGTATGGATATCTGCGAGAAATACCATATAATGCTTCCAGTGCAGAGTGCGTTCATTGACTGGCCCCAGGAGCCGGACAGCTATCTTGGGAGTATACTCGGTGAGCGCAGCTCAAGACTCAATCCCCTGCGCGACTTCATGGACAGAGGCATCGTCATCTCCGCAGGCTCCGATGGCCCATGCACTGATCCTGACCCCATCAACTGGATATACAAAGCCTGCAACCACAGCGTTCCCGAGCAGTCACTTTCCGTTCACGAGGCACTGCGTATGTGCACCTATAACGGCTATTATGCAAGCTTCGACGAGGATAAGCGCGGCAGTCTCAGCGAGGGTAAGATCGCCGATATGGTGATACTGTCGGAAAACCCCTATACCATAGACAAGACCCGACTGGGCGAGCTGAAGGTCGAGCAGCTTCTGCTCGGCGGCGAGCCTTATAAAAAGGTAGCGGGCTCTCCGATCGGCCATGTGCTCAGAGGAATGCTGCACAAATAAAAAAGTACGGCATGCTTGGCATGCCGTACTTTTTTATACTTAATCATAATAGTCTCAGTAGACCTTTGGGAGAGTGGCGATACCCCTGACGATCTCCTCATCGGTGGGGACATAGTCGGTCATAGTGCCCGCGTTGAAGGACTGGTAGGCGGTCATATCGAAATAGCCGGTGCCGGTGAGGCAGAAGAGGATTTTTTTCTTTTCGCCGGTCTCGCGGCAGCGGATGGCCTCATCCATGGCGGCGCGGATGGCGTGGCTGCTCTCGGGGGCGGGGAGGTATCCCTCGACCCTGGCAAATTCCTTGGCGGCCTTGAATACCTCGGTCTGCTCATAGCTTACGGGCTTGATGTAACCGTCGTGACGGAGCTTTGAAACTATGCTGTTCATGCCGTGGTAGCGCAGACCGCCCGCGTGGTTGGGCGAGGGCATGAAGCCGCTGCCGAGGGTGTACATCTTGATAAGCGGGGTGGTCTTGCCGATATCGCCGAAGTCGTATGCGTAGGTGCCGCGGGTCAGAGTGGGGCAGCTTGCGGGCTCAACGGCGATGAACTCGATGTTGTTTTTGCCCTCAAGGCGATCGGCCATGAAGGGGGCGATAACGCCGCCGAAGTTGGAGCCGCCGCCGCAGCAGCCGATGATGACGTCGGGGGTTATACCGTATTTATCGAGGGCGGTCTTTGTCTCAAGACCGATGATGCTCTGGTGCATGAGGACGTGATCCATAACGCTGCCGAGAACGTAGCGGGTGTTTTCGCTTGTGACGGCGACCTCAACGGCCTCGGAGATAGCACAGCCGAGACTGCCGCCGGTGCCGGGGTTTTCCTCGTTTATCTTTCTGCCGACTGCGGTGGTGTTCGAGGGGGAGGGGATAACGGTCGCGCCGTATGTCTCCATGACTGCCTTACGATGAGGCTTCTGCTCGGAGGATACCTTGACCATGTAGACCTTGATGTTCATGCCGAAATAGCCGCCGGCCATGGAAAGGGCGGTGCCCCACTGGCCTGCGCCGGTCTCGGTGGTCAGGCTCGTGATTCCCTGCTGCTTTGCGTAGTACACCTGAGGAACCGCGGAGTTGAGCTTGTGGCTGCCGGAGGTGTTGTTGCCCTCGAACTTGTAGTAGATCTCGGCGGG
>CALZAG010000054.1 GCA_945613045.1 uncultured Clostridia bacterium
TCCCCCGTCCGTCGCTTCACTCTATCCATTCATTTTTAGTTCTTTGACAGTCTGAAGCCCCATGCAGGTCGGTTCTGCATGGGGCTTATTGATGCTGCCGCAGTTATGGAAAACAGAGAGAAATGGAAAAGAGGAATGGTTAAATTATTTTGTAAAGTCGGGAGTCGGGATGATATAAAGGACAACGCCGAGGATGGGGAACAGCAGCGCAAGGAAGCTCAGCGGCTGGGCAACGGCGCCCATTATGTCGAAGCAGAACAGGCACAGCGCTGCAAATGCGACTACTGCAAAAACGATCTTTTCAATAAAATTTCTGACTTCGTAACTCATTTTAATTTCTCCTTTATAATAATTTTGTTGTTTGTGTGTTGGTTGTTTTTTGTTTGTTTTTTAACTTCTGATATTATATTACTCCGACACTTTGCGAATAGCAAGCGAATAATATTCATGTTTTACATGACTTTTTGTAATGTTAATTGTTTAACTATTCTGGTTTTTCATGACTTATAGTCCATTTTCGCATATTCTCCGAAGATGAATATATGCATAAAAACCGCGCACCGGTCGGTAGCGGCGCGCGGTTTTTTAGGGAGTTTTGGTTCGTCGCCTAAGCGTGTACGCCCGGCAACAGGAGAGAAAGAACGGATAATGTAAATATTTATGAAGGGTCTCCCCTTTTTAGAGTGTTAAATTATCTACATTCTCCGCTTATAAATATATACCTCTCATATTTATTACGCAAGCGAATTAATTTCATAACTTATATGATTTTCTGGAATGTGTCATTTATGCTTGCTTAAATGCTCATGCTGGTATATACTATTCAACATCAGAATTCATTTTCTTTTTATCATTCTCATTCGGAATCGTCAGGAGGTTTGCAGATGGCCATTAATAAATACCAGGCCTTTATAAAGGTCGCAGAGCTCGGCAGCATAACAAAGGCCGCCGAGGCAATGGGTTACACACAGTCCGCCGTAAGCCGCATGGTAGCCGACCTTGAGGATGAGTGGAATCTCAACCTGCTGCGCCGCAGCCGCGGCGGGCTTGCGCTTTCCTCCGACGGGCTGATGCTGCTGCCCTTCATAAAAGATCTGTGTTCGCACTATGAGGTGCTTCAGGAACAGGCGAACGCGCTTAAGGGTCTGGATACCGGTTTTATACGCATCGGCTCCTGTGCAAGCGTTTCCACGCAGTGCCTGCCGCCCATACTCAAGACTTTTGTTGAGCGCTACCCCAAGATCATTTTCCAGCTTCAGAACATGGAATACAGCGACACGGAGGACGCGCTGTGCGCGGGCGTTATAGACTGCGGCTTTATATGCGCGCCGTTTTCCCCGGAGCTTGATGTCACTCTGCTCATGCGGGACAGGATGCTGGCTGTTATTCCGCCGGACCATCCTCTGGCGGACGCAGACTCCTATCCGCTCCACCAGCTCTGTCAGGAACGGATAATAAAGCTTACCGATGAAGCCAACAACGAGGTCTCAAAGATAATCGCCCTGCTCAACTCCAGGCTCGACCAACCGATAAGCGCGTACTGCGACGTCAACGACGACTACTCCATCATGGCCATGGTCGAGAGCGGTCTCGGCGTTTCCATCCTGTCCGAGCTCGTGACCAAGCGTATGCCCTTTGACATCCGCCTGAAGGAGTTTGATCCTCCCCAGTACCGCGACGTCGCCATCGCCGTCAAAAAAGGCCGCAAGCCCTCGCCGGCAACGGAAAAGTTCATTCAGACGGTGCTTGAGTTCTTCAACAAGGAAGACGACTGATAAAAACAGCCCCGTATCCTCGGATGCGGGGCTGTTTATCATTTTATTCGCAGGCAAGCTCGCCATCGCGGACGGTTATCCTTATCGTGTGGCCCGCCGGGATATCTCCAGCCAGGATCTCCTTTGCGATCAGGGTCTCCACCGCGCTTTGCAGGTAACGCTTGAGCGGTCTTGCGCCGAACACGGGGTCAAAGCCGCGGTCGATGATGAGCTGCTTTGCCTCCTCCGTGATCTCAAGGCCGAGGCTCTTTTCCTCAAGCCGCGCTCTGAGCGACGAGGTGAGGATATCGATGATGCCCTCGAGCTCCGATTTCGTGAGCGGCTTGAAGCACAGGATCTCGTCAAGACGGTTTAGGAACTCCGGTCTGAACTGCTGCCTGAGCTGTGACATGACCATTTCCTTCGCGCTCTCGGCGATCTCGCCGTTTTCATTTATGCCCTCCAGCAGATACTGGCTGCCGAGGTTGGAGGTCATGATGATAATGGTGTTTTTGAAGTCCACCGTACGGCCCTGGGAATCGGTTATCCTGCCGTCGTCAAGGATCTGGAGCAGGATGTTGAAAACATCCGGATGCGCCTTTTCGATTTCGTCGAAAAGCACCACGGAATAGGGCTTGCGGCGCACGGCCTCGGTGAGCTGACCGCCCTCGTCGTAGCCGACATATCCCGGGGGCGCGCCGATGAGACGCGACACGGAGAATTTCTCCATGTACTCGGTCATATCGATGCGGACTATGTTGTGCTCGTCGTCAAACAGGCACTGGGCAAGGGCCTTTGCAAGCTCCGTCTTGCCGACGCCTGTGGGGCCCAGGAACATGAAGCTGCCGATGGGTCTTGAGGGATCGGCGATGCCGGCGCGGGAGCGCCATATGGCCTCCGTGACCTTCTGAACGGCCTCGTCCTGACCGATGACGCGCTTATGCAGCACCTCGTCAAGATGCAGGAGCTTTTCGCGCTCGCCCTCCATGAGCTTTGCCACGGGGATACCCGTCCACTTGGCGACGATACCGGCGATCTCCTCCTCGGTCACGGTGTCGTGCACCATGCTGCTGGCTTTGCGCTCCTCGCTCATGCGCTCTGCCTCGGCGAGCCTGCGCTCGAGCTCCGGCAGATCGGAATACTTGAGCTTCGCGGCCGTCTCATATTCATAGCGCAGCTGCGCGGACTCTATATCCGCGTGCATCTTCTCGATATCGCTTTTTAGCTTCTTTACCTCGTCGACGCTGTTTTTCTCCGCCTCCCAGCGGGACTTTTTCTCGTTGAAGCTGTCCTTGAGATTTGCAAGCTCCTCGGACAGCTTTTCAAGTCTGTCCATCGAGAGCTTATCCGTCTCCTTCTTCAGCGCCATCTCCTCTATCTCAAGCTGCATTATCTTGCGGCGGATATCGTCGAGCTCGGCGGGCATGGAGTCGATCTCCGTGCGGATTAGCGCGCAGGCCTCGTCAACGAGGTCTATCGCCTTGTCCGGCAGGAAGCGGTCGGATATATAGCGATGGGAAAGCGTAGCGGCGGCGACGATGGCGTTATCGTGGATGCGCACGCCGTGATACACCTCGTAGCGCTCCTTCAGGCCGCGGAGGATGGATATAGTGTCCTCCACCGTCGGCTCATCGACGGTGACAGGCTGGAACCTGCGCTCGAGGGCGGCGTCCTTTTCGATATACTTGCGGTACTCGTCAAGGGTGGTCGCGCCTATGCAGTGCAGCTCGCCGCGCGCCAGCATCGGCTTGAGGAGGTTGCCGGCGTCCATGCTGCCCTCCGTTTTGCCCGCGCCGACTATGGTGTGCAGCTCGTCGATGAACAGTATTATCTGTCCCTCGGACTGCTTTATCTCCTCCAGCACGGCCTTGAGGCGCTCTTCAAATTCGCCCCTGTACTTTGCGCCGGCGATGAGCGCGCCCATATCCAGCGAAAATATGGTCTTGTTCTTAAGCCCCTCGGGCACGTCGCCGCGCACGATGCGCTGGGCAAGGCCCTCGGCGATGGCGGTCTTGCCGACGCCCGGCTCGCCGATGAGCACGGGGTTGTTCTTCGTCTTGCGCGAGAGTATGCGCACGACGTTTCTTATCTCCGCGTCCCTGCCTATGACCGGGTCGAGCTCGTTGTTTCTGGCGCGCTCGACAAGGTCGGTGCCGTACTTCGTCAGAGCGTCATAGCTGTTCTCGGGATTGTCCCCCGTGACGGGTCCCTTCTTGACCTTGGACAGCTCGGCGGTGAATTTGGCCTTGGTTATGCCGTGGTCGGCGAAAATGCGCTTTATCGCGGGAGTTGCCGCGGCAAAAATGCCTATCATGATATGCTCGACTGAAAGGTACTCGTCGCCGAGGCTCTTTGCCGACTGCTCGGCGGCGTTCATGACGCGCTCTGCCTCGCGGGAGAGATACACGTCATAGTCTCCGGACACCTTAGGCATGGCGTTGAGCGCCGTGTCCAGCTCCGCGAGCACTGCGTTACAGTCAACGCCCATCCTCTGCAGCAGCGAGGGGATAAGCCCGCCGTCCTGATCGACGAGGGCGTAGAGCAGATGCTCCGGCGTTATATACTGGTTCTGGTTCTCCAGAGCCATGGATTTGGCGGTCTGTATGGTTTCAATGGTTTTCTGGGTAAAGTTCTGTGCGTTCATAATAACACCTTCTTATATAAGGATGTCGGCTCTCCTGAGCTGTGAGAAATAGCATGCCTCCACATCGCGGGCGTCAAGGCGGCCGCTGAGGTATCCCTTCATCATGGAGTCAAAGAGCTTGATATATTCCGAGATCACCCCCGCCAGCTCTTCGGAAGTACAGTCGCGGCGGGGTATGGCGATAGATCGGACGAACTTGCCCTCGTACAGGGCATATCCCGGCGCACCATCCTCCATCATTGGGCGAAGATGCGCGTCCTCGATGCTCTTCCAGATACGGAAGAATTCCGTCATGGACTGTATCAGCGCTTTGGATTGCGTGCGGAATATGACCGTCAGCTCGCCGAGATAATCGCTGTCCCCACGGTAGAGCTCCACCTCGTATTTGACCGTGGGGCGGTACTTGTATTCAAGGGAGGATTTCATCGACATGGTAAGAGTATTCGGCGCGAAGAAAGGCACAAGCTCCCTTGACGGGGCGATAAGCTGCTCCATAGCGGAAAAAATATCATTTATCCTGCGCTCCGGCGTAACAAAACCGACGTGCTCGGCAAGGATCTGATTTATTAGATTTGACCGGTTCGTGCCCAGGCGGTGGGCAAGGCGGTCGACCTCGGCAACGACCTCATCGGAGAGCATTAGGCTGTATAATGTTTTTTTCATCTTTTTCCCTCTTTTATTTTCATTATTATATTCGCATTTTCCCTATGTTCTGTATTTTAGTTCTTAACTCCTAATTTGTCAATAGTTTTATATAAATATTTTTACGAATTATATTTTGCCTGTGATATAAAACAATAAGGCAGGGGAAGTCCCCTGCCTTATTCAGACTGTCAAAGAACTAAAAATGAATGCATAGAGTGAAACAACGGACGGGGGGAGCTCGAGGGGGCGGCAGCCCGCCTCGAATTGGATAAATAGCCATCAAAAATGCCTGATTTATCAGGCTTTTTGACGAGCACAGCGAGGTTTTTCGTGAAATGTAATTTCACAAAAAACTTGGCGTTTGTGAAGCGTGCAAAAAAGTCCGTGAGGACTTTTTTGACACGCTGAATAAGGCAGGGGAAGATCCCCTGCCTTATTATGCGCAGTATCACTTATATATTTCGGCGTTTACGAAAAGCCTGCCCTTGCGGCTCATGCCGCCCTCGGCTCCGACAGCGCCCTTGCCTTTGCCGCGCAGGGAGATAATGTCGCCCTCCTTGACGGCAGCGTCGGCCTTCATGCACTGGCTGTAATTAAGACTCACATCGCCGGCGGCTATGAATTCCGCGGCGGAGCTTCGGGACAGGCCGAACATCCCTGCCGTCACGGCGTCAAGCCTCATGCTTTTTACCGAGAAGCTCACCTGCTTCACCCTGCGCTCGGGAGCCTCGGTCTCGGAGAGCGCGACAGGCGCTATCCTTACACCGTACCTGCCGACCTTGTCAAGGCTGTCGCTGAGATGGCGCTCAACGCCGTGCAGCAGAAATACCGTTGCCGTGCCGCCGCTGACCCAGATATCGCCGAGCCATTCACGCTTAATGCCGAGACCCATTATCGCGCCCATATAGTCGCGGTGCCCCGGCTCGCCGAAGGAGGCCTCGGCCCTGAGCGCACAGATATAGTCCTCCGCGTCAAAATCCTCCCTTTCCATGTAAAACGGCAGGAAAAACGCGGCGCGCCGCTCGCAGTCGGGGTGTCCTCCGAACAGGAGCATATTGCAGTCGGGCATACGCTCCGACCACTGCTCAAGGGCATACTGCTCGGCTGGTGTGAGAAACGCCGTATGGGTCACGGAAGCCGTTTTTTCGCAGCGGCGGGCAAGGTCCTCCGCCCGCTTTATAAGTTCATCGTTTTCCATCAATATACTCCGCTATCTGCTCCATCACAAAGCCCAGCTCGTTTATAAACTCCGCGCAGGACATCCTCAGCACGCCCGAGCGCAGCGCCGACAGGCGGATGAGCGAATCGTTGGTCACGACGCGCACGCAGTAGTTTTTGCCGATGTCGTTTGCCAGCTTTTCGATGTACATATCCGCCGTCTCGTTTTCTTTGGTGTACACGATGCGGATGCCCTCGGTGCCGCGCTCGCCGGGGTTTCCCTCGACCTTGTAGCCGTCAAAAACGAGCACCAGCTCGCAGTCCCGAAACGCCCTGTAGCTGCGCAGGATATCGGTCAGCCGAGCCCTCGCCAGCTCAAGATTATCCGCCGCGAGCTTCTTAAGCTCGTCCCAGCCGAAAATGAGGTTATAGCCGTCAACGATGATATACTCCCGCTTTTCCGGCTGAACGGTATATTCCCGCTCCTGCGCGCGTTGAGGGCGGGTGTATTCCCTGCGGCGTATGGGGCCGAACTCGCGCTCCATGATCGCCTCAAGCTCCTTGTCGTCGATGCTGAAGCTGCGGGGCCTGTAAGCCGGCGGCGGCTCGCTTTCCCTGCCGAAGCCCGTGTCGATGTGCATATGCTTTTCGACTTCGTTCCATTTGACTACCGTTCCCGCTCCGTGGGAGCAGAAAACGGAGTCGGGAGTGTTTTGCAGGTCTGCCTCGGGGTCGTAGTCCGTGGCGGAGAGCACCTGCGTCTCATTGTGGCAGGGGTAATATCCCGCAAGGCGGCAGGATATTCTTCCTCTGCCGGAGGTGTAGGACGCCAGAACGGGCGCGTAGCCGTTCATTTCCGACACGGGCGCGATACCCGTTATAACGCTTCCGTCCTCGGTCTTGAACTCGCCCGACATGGCGCGCACGTCGCTTATGGCTCTGCCGATATGCTCCGGCGGAGCTTCGATGCGAAACTCGTACCACGGCTCGAGCAGCCGGCTCTCGGCCTTCATGAGCCCCTGGCGCACCGCGCGGTAGACCGCCTCGCGGAAGTCGCCGCCCTCGGTGTGCTTCGGGTGCGCCCTTCCGGCGATGAGGCTTATCCTCATATCAGTTATCGGAGAGCCCGTGAGTACGCCGAGATGCTGCTTTTCGGCAAGGTGGCTGAGAATGAGATTCTGCCAATTGCCGTCGAGACTGTCCTCGCTGCAGCGGCTTTCAAAGCTCAGCCCCGAGCCGCGTTCGGTCGGCTCAAGGGCAAGATGCACCTCCGCGTAGTGGCGCAGGGGCTCGAAATGCCCCACACCCTCGACGGGCTTTTTAATCGTTTCCCTGTACATGATGCCGCCGGAGTCTATGCTCACGTCCATGTCAAAGCGCTCTTTTATGAGAGCGGCCAGCACCTCGGTCTGCACCTGGCCCATGAGCTGAACATGGATCTCGCGCAGCTGCTCGTTCCAGCTAATGCGAAGCTGAGGATCCTCATCCTCGAGCAGGCGCAGCTTCTTAAGCGCCGTCTGAGGGTCGGCGGTCTTGGGCAGATTCACGCGATATGACAGCACAGGCTCGAGCACAGGCTCGGCGGAATTTTTCTCGATACCGAGACCCTGGCCGGCACAGGTCTTTTCAAGCCCCTGCACCGCTACGATGTCGCCCGCCGTTGCTTCGTCCGTCGTCTCGTACCTTGCGCCGGAATACAGGCGCAGCCCCGTGACCTTTTCGCCGTTAATAAGGCTTCGGTTTTTCAGGCTGCCGCCGGTTATTTTCATGCAGCTCAGGCGATTTCCCTGCTCGTCGCGCATGATTTTGTATACCTTTGCGCCGAACTGCGCGGGGCAGTCCGGCTGGCGTGCGTATTTTTCGATAAACTCAATGAGCCTGTCCACGCCCTCGAGCCTGAGCCCAGAGCCGAACAGCATCGGGAATACGCGGCGGGAGCTTATAAGAGCGGCGATATCCTCCTCGTCGATTGCCCCCGTCTCCGTATATTTATCCAGCAGGCGTTCATCGCACATGGCGAGGCTTTCCCAAAGCCGAGACGTCTGTTCGCCGAAATCAAGGCAGTTTTCCGACAGGCGCAGATGCGCGTCATCTATAACGCGCTCCCTGTCGCTGCCGGTCAGGTCCATTTTCGTCACAAAAATTATCGTCGGCACACGGTGTCTTTCAAGGAGTCGCCACAGGGTCTCCGTGTGCGCCTGCACCCCGTCCGAGCCCGATATGACGAGCACAGCGTAATCGAGCACCTGAAGCGTGCGCTCGGTCTCGGCGGAAAAATCAACGTGTCCCGGCGTGTCGAGCAGGCAAAGCTGCATCGTGTCCGTGCGAAGCCTCGCCTGCTTTGAAAATATGGTTATGCCCCTGGCCCGCTCAAGCTCATGGGTATCGAGCGCGGTGCTGCGGTGATCCACTCTGCCCAGCTTTCGTATGCTACCGCAGGTATAGAGCATGGCTTCCGAGAGCGTCGTTTTACCGGCGTCCACATGGGCAAGGACGCCGACAACAAGCTTTTTCATATCAGATCTCAATAAGCTCGTATTCCCTGCTGCCCACGCCTATGGCGGCGGCAGCCTCGATGGTGTGAATACCGTTGCGCGACTCTATGCGCCTGATGAGATCGGCCTTTCCCTCGTCGGTGGAGGAGTATACAAGGTCAATGCACGCCTGATCGAGAGCCACGGGGTCGAGCGAGGCGAGGATGCCGATATCCCCTATTTTGGGGTCGGCAGCCACGGCGCAGCAGTCGCAGTCAACGGACATATTGCACATGATGTTTACGAAAGCCATCCTGCCCTCAAAGCGGTCGACGATGCTCTTTGCCGCGTCGGCCATGCACTCAAGGAAGCTGTCATGGTCGGAGTTCCAGTAATCGGTCACGTCTTTGACGCCGTGGATATATTTCTTGCCGTAGGTCGAGGCAAGGCCGATGGATATGTTCTTCAGCGCGCCGCCGAAGCCGCCCATGGGGTGCCCCTTGAAGTGGGACAGCACCAGCATGGAATCATAGTTTTTAAGGTCCT
>CALZAG010000055.1 GCA_945613045.1 uncultured Clostridia bacterium
TAATATAATTCAACGTATTCGGTCATGCATTATATTTCAGAGCGTTCTTTTGGTGATTTTAACAACAAATTGCCACAAATCAGCCGGTTATTAGCCGGAAAAACAATTATTTTCACAATCTTATACAGGACACAGAATTTTTTGACATAACAAAAACTTGAAATAATCTACATATATTTCTATGCAAATTCGGAAAATGTGAAATTTTATGGATTTATTGGCCGAAGTCTATTGCTTTTTTTTAAAAAATGGGCTAATATAGAAAAAAAGGAAAATGGAGTTTATTGTATGTTATCTGTAGACAGAGCAAACAACATTAAGCAAATACTCTCCAAGCAGAACAGCGTTACCGTATCGGAGCTTAGCCTTATGTTCGGCGTCAGCGGGGAGACCATACGCCGGGATCTGCAGAAGCTCAGCTCCGAGGATCCTATGATCGTCCGTGTTCACGGCGGAGCGTACCGCCTGACGCCCGACGGCGATCCCCCTTATAATTTCCGCCAGAGCTCAAGGATAGAGGAAAAGAAACGAATAGCGGCAAAATGCTTTGAGAAGATCAGTGACGGAGATTTCCTGTTCCTTGACAGCAGCACCACGACGCTTTATCTTTCGAAGCTTATCGCGGCCTCCGGCTATAATCTCACTGTTATAACCAACAGTTTGGGCGTTCTCAACGAGCTGTGCTCAAGAGAAAGCATCCGGATGATCGCTCTGGGCGGCAAATACACCGACAAGTCTCATTCCTTTGTCGGAGGCAACACCCTTTCAGAGCTGTCGGGACTGTTCGCGGGTAAGGCCTTCGTGAGCTGCTCCGGGCTTGATATGACTTTCGGGCTGACCCACAACAACGAGGAGGAAGCCGCTATAAGAAAAGCCATGCTCATGAACTCGAAGGAGCGCTATATGCTTATCGACTCGAACAAGTTCGGTCGCTGCAAGACCCACGGCATAATACCCATGGACAATGTCGACGCCGTTTTCACCGATTCCCTTCCCGACGACCGCTGGCTGAACTTCTTCGCAAAGTACGGAGTTGAGCTGCACATCTGCGAATAGCCCTTCGTGGCGGCCGGAGGAAGCCCTTCCGCATTTTATACGCAAAGCCAAAAAGATTGACCGATGCCTCAGCATCGGTCATTTTCTTTTATTCAGGCATCTCCGCATCTTCATCGTCCGGGAAAAACTGCAGGGCGTCCTGGATAAGAATGAAGCTTCCGTCGAGATCCCAGCTTCCGCTTTTTCTGTACTCATCAGCCGTCACGGCGGGATACAGAAACCAGCTTCGCTGATGCGTGTAGTTTATCCACGAATTTATCATCCAGCCGTCCTGAAGCTTCACCATATCATACGTCACATAGCCGCGGCAGCTCTCCCCGCCGCGCGGGAGCGAGAAAGCGGCGAAAACATCCGTTACGGTCTCCGTGCCCCAGAACACGCTGTCGTAGTCATAGGTCTCGCTGCCCAGCGAATAGTACGGCGCTGTAAGCGTCCGCCCGTCCGTTTCGCACAAAAGCCTGCCGCTTACGTCTCCGACAGCGGACCAGCCCTCCTGACGCTGTAGGTGGTAGGCCGGCCAGAGCTGCAGGGATTCCGTTCCGCAGGCCCCTGGATCGTTCAGCCACCTGAAGTGGTGGAAGATCTTCCACCGCCCGCCGTCGAGCTCCACTGCGACACCCGTAATGCGCAGGTTATCGTCGTAGACCGTTTCATTATAGATCACGCCGTCCTTTACTCTCTCGACCACGCGGCCTTCGTCAGCCGAATAGAAATTTGTCTCGACGAACACCCGCGAAGCGCCCTCGCAGGCTTTTATGTCCTCGTCTGTCAGGTCGTTCAGGATATCCCCGGGGAAGCCGAGGCCGCTCAGCTCGGCTTTTATCTCCGCCGTCCCGGCGTCGCCGGAGATCTCCACCGGCTGCCATTGCATCGGATAACTGTTAAAGAACAGTCTGCCGCATACTATCCCCGCGGCCACGGCCGCAAGCAGGGCGATGACCAGCGTCCGGTCGGATACGCGCACGGCGGCGGGGCAAATCGCATATCCCGCCTCGTCCAGCTCCCTCGAGAGCTTAAGCAGGCTGCGTATGATGAGCACATAGGCAAAAATCAGGGCGATGAGGATTATCCAGCCGGTATACTGCGCCGCGGCGAGCAGGCACACGAGCGCGTACCAGACTATCATTGCCGCAGCGCCGCCCGCGTGGGCGGGGAGCCCCGCCTTTATCTGAACGGCTCTGAAGCCCTTCCAAAGTAAGAAGAGCATAAGAAACACCATCGCCACATTCAGCGCAATAAAAACATCCGACAGCCGGGAAGCGTACACGGTTTCCTGATATATGGTCGCATTCAGGATAAGCGACGCAAATATACATACCGTACGGACGGAGGTTATAATCCAGCAGCCCTTAAACCAGCCGTTTTCACCGCGCAGAGCCCTGAAGCCGAGCAGCATCATGATCACGCCCACGGCGGGCAGAATATAGTTCAGCCCGAGGAAGTTCAGCGTTATCGTCGTCAGCGCAAGTCCTGCCAGGCTTCGGTTCATGGCCTTTCGCCACGGCGTGACTTCCATAACTATATCGTCGGGGGGAAGCTCGGGAATGCTGTTTTTGAGAGCGAGATCCAGCTCCGCGTCCTTCATGAGCTCCCAATCGCGCTCACTCATGCTCCTCACCTCCCAGCGTTTTTCTGAGCCGCTTTTTCAGGCGGTACAGCCTGCCCTCCACGGCCCGCTCGGTCATGCCGAGCTCTGACGCTATCTGCGCCGTGGACTGCAGATAATAATATTTTCTGTAAAAAAGAGCCCTATCCTGCACGGGGAGCCTGCCAAGTGCCTCCCTGACGGCGTCCTCACGCTCTTTTTTCACGATAAGCTCCTCCGGAGTCGGCTCCGACGAGGGCGCCTCGTTCGGAACATCCTCCGACGGGACAACGCACTTGTTTTTCCGCACCTTGTCGAGAGCCGCGTTGCGCGTCAGCGCGGTCAGCCACGCGTTCCAGCTCCCGCGGGACGGGTCGAACTGCTCTATCTTGTCCCAGACGCGCATCGCCGCCTCGGAAACGCATTCCTCCCTGTCCTGCTCGTTCTGCAGGATAGGCGCGATGATATAGCGCATAAGGGGAGCATAGTGCCGCAGGAGAAGCGCGGCACCCTTCTCGTCACGCCGCTTTATCAGCCCGATCAGCTCTGATTCATGCACCTTATCACCTCATTTTCGACTTCTGTTGTATAATACGCGGCATTTCCCGAAATCCCACGCGCATCAGTGCTCTGTCACCCACTTTATAATGTAATCGGCGAATTTTCGGGTGGCGGGACTTGCCTTGCTGGTCTCGGGTATGGCAAGACCGATGATGCGCTTCGACGGCGGCACGAGCTCCTTTATCTCGACATTGTCGTGTCTGCCCTTGAGCAGCAGCTCCGGCATGATGGAAATGCCAAGCCCCTGCTCGACCATGGCTATGATGGCGTAGTCGTCCTTGGTCGAGAAGCGGATGTTGGGCTTTATCCCCGCGGCCGACAGGGCCTTGTTCGCGTCGTGGTTCGAGGTCTCGAGCAGCGTGATGAAGGCCTCGGTCTCGCACTCGACGAGCGGGAACTTCGGGTAGGAGGCAAACTTATGGTCCTTCGGCAGGATGGCCAGCAGCCTGTCCTCCATGAGCGGCACGCACTCGCAGCTTAAGCCCGCCGGAACGTGCACGAAGCCGAGATCCACGCTGCCCTCCATTATCCACTGTTCAACGTCGTGATAGTCGCCGTTTAAAAGCTTTATATCCACGTTTGGGTAGTCCCTTTGGAACTCCTTGATGACGCCCGGCAGCCAGTGGACGGCAACGGAGGTGAAGGCGCCGATGCGCACGGTACCGAAGTCAAGGCCGCGTATGGCGGACACGGTCTGCTTGAGCTGCTCCTCATAGTTGAGCATACCCCTTATCGACGGCATGATCCTCTCGCCGTCGGCAGTCAGATGCACCCCCGCGCGCGAGCGCGTGAGCACCGCGAAGCCGAACTCCTTTTCCAGACCGTTTATAGCGTGGCTTACCGCCGACTGGGTACAGCCGAGCGCCTCCGCCGCCCTCGTCAGGCTGCCGAGCTCCACCACCTTTGCCAGCGTTTCGTATTTCGATATCATCCCTGCGCCCCTCCTTTTCGGTATATATGAAAATTATTCATGTTAATATGAAATATATTAGGGTTAATAATAATATACACGATTTTTCTTAAATTTCAAGCAAAAAGGCTGTTTTTTGCCCTTGCGGCGGCGGTTTTTCGCCTTTATAATTCATCTTGTTTTAAATGAGAGAAGAAGAGGAGAAACTATTATGAGTTCAACAACCATCATGCTGATAGCGATCGGAGTTTACCTTATAGGTATGCTGACGATCGGCGTTGTCTATTCCAGGGGTCAGACCAACTCCAGCGAGTTCTATCTTGGCGGAAGAAAGCTGGGTCCCTATGTCACCGCTCTGAGCACCGAGGCCTCCGACATGAGCGCATGGCTGCTCATGGGCGTCCCCGGCCTTGCCTTTTTCTGCGGCATCGCCGAGGCGAGCTGGACCGCCATCGGCCTTGCTCTGGGTACATATCTCAACTGGCTGTTCGTCGCAAAGCGCCTGCGCCGCTACTCGGTCAAGGTCAATGCTCTGACCATTCCCGATTTCGTATCCAAGCGCTTTCATGACAACACCAAGATAATAGAGACCATCGGCGCGATACTTATCATCGTCTTCTATGTGCCCTACACCGCCTCCGGCTTTGCCGCCTGCGGCAAGCTTTTCGGCACTCTGTTCGGCGCAAGCTATGTTCCCGCGATGCTCATAAGCGCCATCGTCATCGTGGCCTACACCACCTGCGGCGGCTTCAAGGCGGCCTCCGTCACCAGCTTCATCCAGAGCCTTATCATGATCTTCGCCCTCGTCGTCGTTATGATATTCGGCGTCAGCGCGGCCGGCGGCTGGGACAGCGTCTTCGCCAACGCCAGGGAGATCCCCGGCTATCTGAGCCTGACCGCCAGCACCAACATACAGAGCGCCGAGGCCACAAGCTACAGCACGCTCACCGTCTTCTCCCTGCTGGCATGGGCGCTGGGCTATTTCGGAATGCCCCACGTTCTTATCCACTTCATGGCAGCCGAGGATGAAAACAAGATCAAGGTCAGCCGCCGCGTGGGCACCGCATGGGTCGTCATCTCCCTTGCCGTCGCGGTCCTCATCGGTATCATCGGCTTTGCAATGGCAAGTAACGGCTCGATCAAGATGTTCGACTCCAGCTCCTCCGCCGAGTCGCTCATTGTCAGCATAGCGTCTCTGCTGGGCAGCAAGGGCGTGCTGCTGGCCATACTCGCCGGCGTAATCCTGGCAGGCATCCTGTCGGCAACCATGTCCACCGCCGACGTTCAGCTTCTTGCCGCCGCCTCCGGCATTGCCCACAACATCATAAACGACGTGCTCGGCATAAAGCTCAGCGAGAAAAAGAGCATAATCGTCGCCCGCGTCACCGTTATCTGCGTGGCTGTTCTGGGCTTCCTGTTCGCGCTCGACCCCAACAGCTCCGTTTTCCGCATCGTCTCCTTCGCATGGGCGGGCTTCGGCGCGACCTTCGGCCCCGTAATGCTCTTCGGCCTGTTCTGGAAGCGCTGCAACAAGTGGGGCGCCATCGCCGGTATGGTCTCCGGCGCAGCAATGGTGTTCATCTGGAAGTACGCCATCGCTCCCATGGGCGGCGTGCTCGCAATATACGAGCTGCTTCCCGCGTTCGTTATCTCCTGCGTGTTCATCGTCGCCGTTTCCCTGCTGACCAAGGCTCCCGAGGCGGAGATAGTCGCCGAGTTCGAGTCCGTCGGCAAGTAAGCATAAATCTAATAAACGCTGAAAAGGCAGAGGTGAAGCCTCTGCCTTTTTCATATTGCCGGCATTACGAGGGGAAGAAGTGACCGTGGATGAGCTCCATCGCGGGCAGGACGAGCTCCGGCTCGACCGTGAGGGCGCATACTCCCTCGCCGGTCTCGGCCGACAGCGTCAGGATATCGCTCTGGCTCAGCAACGCTATCGACTCGGCAAGCGTGCCGCGGCTTACCGCCCTGCCGACGATGCTTATCTTATTCAGCCTTTTATCTCGGGTGACTCCGCAGATATCGGGTCTTTCGTCAAGATGCGTCATGAGCGTTCCGGGCGATCTGACATAGCTTGACAGCAGCCACACCTCCACTTCGTTTTTTATCGCCGCCGCCACGCTTCGGGAATGAAGTACCTGAGATCCTCCCAGCGCCAGCCGAATCATATCCTCATAGTCTATCACATCCATTTTTCTGGCCCCCGCAATGAGCCTGGGGTCGGCTGTGTAGATGCCGTCAACGTCGGAGTATATCTCACAGCGGTCGGCTCCGAGCGCCGCCGCGAGCGCCACCGCCGTCGTGTCCGATCCGCCGCGGCCAAGCGTCGTTATATCGTCGTTCTCGCTGACGCCCTGAAAGCCCGCGACGAGGACTATCTTCCCCGCTCCGAGCTCCCGCATGATGCGGCCGGTGTTTATGTTTGTTATCCTCGCCTCTCCGTGGTTTGCGTCGGTGTGTATGCCCGCCTGCCGTCCGGACAGCGATACGCAGTCGAGGCCCATCTGTGAAAGCTGCATCGCCATGAGCGCAGCCGAGCTCAGCTCTCCGGTGCACAAAAGCGCGTCAAGCTCTCTCCTTGGGGGCTCAACGCTTATCTCCGCGGCGTCGCTTATCAGCTCATCCGTCGTGTTTCCCCGCGCCGAGAGCACAACGACCACGGCTCTGCCCTCCCCGGCGCAGGCGGCTATTATTCCGGCGGCTCTTTTAATTTTTTCGGCATCCGCCACCGAGCTGCCGCCGAATTTCTGAACAGTCAACATGGTATACCACCCAACAAAAAAGAAGTAGGGTACATTACCCTACTTCATATTATTCACTTGACCCTCAGCCTGCCATAAGCTCCACGTCGGCAACTCCCGCGACCGAGGACAGCCGCGACATAAGCTCCTCCGTGCTGATAACAATAGTCTCCGCCGCCGTTGATATCGTTACGAGCGCAACTCCGTTTGCCGGTATGGACTGATTGATCGTGAGTATATTTGCGCCGGATTCGGTGAAAATAGACAGTACCGAGGCAAGGGTGCCGGGCTTATCATGCAGCTTTATGTGGAAGGTCATGATAGTGTCCCGCTTCATGTCCCGGAAGGGCGCAATGGAGTCCTTATACTTGTAATAGGCGCTGCGGCTCAGATCGACCCGCTCCACCGCCTCGGCAACGGTGCGGGCCTCGCCCGTTTCGAGAAGCGATTTCGCCTCCGTGACCTTAACAAAGACCTCGGGAAGCGCAGACGCCTCAACCAAATAGTATTTGGGCTTTATGACAGCCATATCTGACCCTCCTGTCTGTATCCGGCTTACATTTGTGCTTGTATTACGGATTTTATCATAATCTCACGGACATGGCAAGAGCCGCGGACAAAAAATAAAGGTGGAATACTTATGCTTTGGGGAATAATATTCAGTATCATAGCCGGCATGGCGATGAGCGTTCAGGGCGTTATGAACACGCGCCTCGGCGAGGGGATAGGCAACATGGAGGCAAACACCTTCGTTCAGGGCACCGCCTTTGCGCTGGCGCTTATCGTGCTCATATTCTGGCGGCAGGGCAGCTTCACGGCTTTGGGGCAGGTGAACAAGCTGTACTGGCTGGGCGGCGTGCTGGGCATAGTTATAACCCTCACGGTCATGCTGGGCATAAAAAGCCTCGGCACCACCCTTTCGATCTCCATCATCCTGATATCGCAGCTCCTCATCGCCGCTGTGATCGACGCCTTCGGGCTCATGGGCAGTGAGAAGGTCGCCTTCGGCTGGTCAAAGTACGTCGGCCTCGCCCTCATGACGGGCGGAATGCTGCTGTTTAAATATAAGTAAATATTGTCTCTTGAAAAATGCCCGGGATATGGTAAAATATTTTTGTATAACATTTCCCGAGGTGAGATCAGGATGGAAAAACTCGATATCTTCCGTAAGGCAGCCGCCGAAAGCTATGCCGCCGGACAGCGGGACAGCCGCCATTTCATGAGCCTGTACAGGGCGTACCTTCGGGGCGCCTCGGACGCCGCCGGAGTCCGCGAAGACGCCGAGCGCGAAAACAGTCTCAGACTGACTATCGCCGCAATGGCTTTTGCCCTGCTCGGCTGGTTTATAACCATGTATTTCGTCTTTAAATAAGTTCCGCCGCCCGCATACACCGTGGGCGGCTTTTTTCGCTTAACTTTTCGACATAATTCTACAATTGGCAGAAAATTTGGTCGAATTTTACAGCAAATGAACGCATTGTGTTAGATTATGTCAACAATTTTCACAGTCCCTCGACATGTTTCGTGTGCCAAAACGTTCATAATATGGTAAATTTATACCATAAAAGCGGCTGTTTTGCTTAAAAAGATATTCGCAGCGCTGTTTATGCAATTTACTGGAGGAATGGAATTATGGAAACCAAAACCCGCGTTCTCATCGCTGACATCGATGAAGACTTCCGTCGGCTTCTGTCTGACGTGCTGACCCGTGAGGATGATATGGAGCTCCTCGACGGCACCGACAACGGAGTCGACGCCCTGGCTCTGACCGCAGAGCTGCGCCCGGATGTTATCGTTCTGGATCTGATCCTGCTGAAGCTCGACGGGCTTGAGGTGCTCAAGCGGCTTCCTGAGGCCTGTCCGGACACGAAAGCCGTCATTGTCACTCATCTGTACAGAAGTGAGATCGTAAAACAATGCGCCGCACTCGGCGCGGCTTATTTTATCCCCGAGCCCTGCGACGTTCCGACGCTGCTCGACCGCATCCGTCAGGTAAACTCCTTTTCCCGGCAGGAGCCTGTTCCCGCCGCGAAGCCAAACGACGCAAATCTTGAGGCTCTCGTCACTGAGATAATACATGAGATCGGCGTGCCCGCGCACATCAAGGGCTATCAGTATCTGCGTGAGGCGATCATCCTCACTATAAATGATATGGATATCATAAACGCCGTCACCAAGGTGCTGTATCCCGAGGTGGCAAAGAAGTTCAACACCACTCCCAGCCGCGTCGAGAGAGCCATCCGCCATGCCATCGAGGTCGCGTGGGACCGCGGCGATATCGAAACACTGCAGAAATTCTTCGGCTACACCGTTTCAAATATAAAGGGCAAGCCCACAAATTCCGAGTTCA
>CALZAG010000056.1 GCA_945613045.1 uncultured Clostridia bacterium
CACACAGCTGAGCAAGGACAAGACCGGTGTGCGCATCGAGGGCATCGAGGTGATAAACCCCGTCACCGAAAAGGCCATGCCGCTGTTCGTGTCCGACTATGTACTTATCAGCTACGGCACCGGTATCGTCATGGGTGTCCCGGGCCATGACCAGCGCGACTGGGACTTTGCGACCAAATTCGGCCTGCCTATCATCGAGGTCGTCGCCGGCGGCGACGTCACCAAGGAAGCGTTCGCGCTTAAGGATGATACCGGAGTCATGGTAAACTCAGGCTTCCTCAACGGTATGACCGTCAAGGAGGCCATCCCCGCGATGACCAAGTATCTCGAGGATAAGGGCATCGGCCGTCCCAAGGTAAACTACAAGCTCCGCGACTGGGTCTTCTCCCGTCAGAGATACTGGGGCGAGCCGATCCCCCTCGTCAACTGCGAAAAGTGCGGCTGGGTAGCTATCCCCGAGGAGGAGCTGCCGCTGCTGCTGCCCGACGTCGAATCCTATGAGCCGACCGACGACGGCGAATCTCCGCTGTCGAAGATGACCGATTGGGTCAACACAACCTGCCCGAAGTGCGGCGGCCCTGCGAAGCGCGAGACCGATACAATGCCTCAGTGGGCAGGCTCAAGCTGGTACTTCCTGCGCTATATGGATCCCGATAACGACAAGGAGCTGGTATCCAGGGAAGCCGACGAATACTGGGGCCCCGTCGACTGGTATAACGGCGGCATGGAGCACACGACCCTGCACCTGCTGTATTCCCGCTTCTGGCATAAGTTCCTGTACGATATCGGCGTTGTCCACACTCCCGAGCCCTACGCAAAGCGCACAGCCCACGGCATGATCCTCGGCAGAAACCCGCGCTATATCGGCAATTTCGAGACTCAGGAAGAAAAGGACGAGATGCTGAAGAAATACGGCAACCAGTGTCTTTCCCCCGCGGTCAAGATGTCGAAGTCTCTCGGCAACGTCGTCAATCCCGACGATGTCATCGCCCAGTACGGCGCCGACACGATGCGCGTTTACATCATGTTCATAGGAGACTTTGAAAAGGCCGTTTCGTGGACGAACGAGGCCGTCAAGGGTTCCAAGCGCTTCCTCGACCGCTGCTGGAACCTGATGGAGCTGGCAAGCGCTGACGAGGGCTACTCGGCCAAGAACGAGTCAATCGTTCACAAGACCATAAAGAAGGTCGGCTCGGATATCGAGGAGCTCAAGATGAACACCGCTATCGCCGCTCTGATGACCATGGTCAACGATTTCTATGCTAACGGCTGCACCCGCGGCGAGCTCAAGACCCTCATCCTGCTGCTGAGCCCCTTCGCGCCGCATATCGCGGAGGAGATGTGGGAGCAGATGGGCTTCGCTGCCGCCGAGGGCAAGATGGCGATGCAGATGTCATGGCCCGAGTACGACGAGGCCAAGACCGTCGACGCCATGCGCGAGATGGCCGTTCAGGTAAACGGAAAGCTCAAGACCACCATCGTCGTGCCGACCGACTCCGAGGACAGCGTTGTCGTCGACGCGGCCTGTGCCGACGAGAAGGTCAAGCGCCTCATGGAGGGCAAGCAGCTTTTCAAGACCATCGTGGTCAAGAATAAACTTGTCAATCTAATCATAAAGTAAAGGTTGACATCAGACGCAAGAATGAGTATAATATCATTCGTTAAGCCAAGAATTTGGCCCTTAAAGCGTCGCAAGACGTATATGGAGGGAGTGAAATAAATGTCTGAAGTCTATGTCAAGGAGAACGAATCTCTGGACAATGCTCTTAAAAGATTTAAGCGCAGCTGTGCCAAGGCCGGCGTTCTGGCTGATCTGAGAAAGAAGGAGTACTACCAGAGCCCCAGCGTCAAGCGCCGCAAAAAGAGCGAGGCAGCACGCAAAAACAAGAATAAGCGTTACTATTGATAAGCAAAAAATCCCGCATCGAATGATGCGGGATTTTTCTATAAAAATGCGGCTCTTACAACAGCGCAATAAGTTTACATAATATATCGCAGGCCTTCTGCGCGGCGTAGGCTACGTTCTTTTCAAAGCTGCCGAGGCCGGATTCTTCCTTAGTATCGGATATGGAGCGGACGGCGTTGAAGGGAACGCCGAGGGCGCGGCACATATGGGCGGCAGCGGCGGTCTCCATATCGCAGGTAAGGGGATGGAACTTCTCGATGAGCTCGGCTCTGCCTTCGTCCTCAATAAAGCTGTCGCCGGTGACGGTCCTGCCGAAATGCATGGGCAGGGCCTTGGCAAGCCTGATAAGCTCGGGGTCGCACTGGAACACGGGCTCGATGGGGCTCGGGTGATAGCCAGTGAGAAGCCCGGCGTCGAGATCGTGGTACAGCGTGTCCGTTACCATCACCGTGTCGCCTATGCGCAGGCCCTCGGCCAGCGCGCCCGCAACTCCGCTGAGCACTACCCTGTCAGCGGAAAAATCATTTATCAGCAGTGCGGCGCCGATGGCGGCGTTGACCTTGCCGAGACCGCAGCAGATGATCGCGGCGTCCTTGCCGCAAAGCTCACCCTCAAGCGCAAGACAGCCCTTATGCGCGGCGGCTTTTCCCGCGATGAGCTTTTCGTAAGGCGCAAATTCCGCCGGACAGGCGCACAAAATACCTAACTTCATTCCTCTATCTCCCACGGCAGCTCAACAAGAGAGTATTCGTGCCCGACTGCGGGCAAGAGCTTTCCGATGACGTCCTCGGTCCTGAGCCTAAGGGTCGAGGTGTTTATACAGGGGTGGCAGCCTATGAATTCGTCCTTGAGCAGGTCGCGGTCTATGACGAGATGCACCTTCCCGCCGTCGTTCATGAGCCCCAGAACGCTGACGGAGCCGGGGGTTATATCGAGATACCGCTCCATGTGCTCGGGCGATGCGAAGGAAAGGCGGGCGGTGCCGATCTGCTTTGACAGAAGCTTCGTCTTGAAGGGCTTGTCCCCGGGCATGAGCAGGAGGTAAAACTCGGTCTGCTGCCGGTTAGTCAGAAAAAGGTTTTTGCAGATTAAAGCGCCGAGGCTACTTTCTATCTCGTGGCAGGCCTCAATGGTGTCGGCGTGCTCGTGATCGACCCTCGCGTATTCGACGCCGAGGGAATCGAGCAGCTCATAGCAGCGCTGCTCCTTGGGAAGCCTGCCGCTGAAATCAGCCGGTCTTCCGAACTGTAAAGAACTTGTATCCATTTACTCTACCTCTTGTTTGAAGGCAGCCAGATACGCTGAGCCTCGGCCGCCT
Organism: uncultured Clostridia bacterium; assembly: GCA_945613045.1. Lineage (GTDB taxonomy): Bacteria > Bacillota > Clostridia > Oscillospirales > Oscillospiraceae > F23-B02. The sequence continues at coordinate 3,225 of CALZAG010000056.1, forward strand.
TTATTAATTCTTCTCTGAAATCAGGATGCGCGATGCCGATGAGCGCGTCGGCCCGCTCCCATGTGGTGAGTCCGGCGAGGTTGACCACGCCGTACTCGGTCGCAAGGTAGTATACCTGACTTCTGGGCGTCGTGACGATATCGCCGCTGAAGCTGGGGACTATGCGGCTGTGCATATTGCCTGCGCGGTCGGTGAAGGTGCTCGTCATGCAGATGATGGACTTTCCGCCGCGGCTCATGGAAGCGCCGGTGACGAAATCAAGCTGACCTCCGGTGCCGCTTATCTGCCTCGTGCCGGAGCTTTCCGAGCACACCTGACCGTAAAGATCGGCCGAGATGCAGGCGTTTATTGAGATCATGTTATCGTTCTGTGCGATAACGTAGGGGTCGTTAACATAGGAAAGGGGATAGCCGGCAACGGCTGGGTTTTCGCTTGCCCACTCGTTCAGCTCATGGCTGCCGATCAAAATACCGAGTATGCCGACGCCGCGGTGCAAGCTCTTTTTGGCGTTGGTGAGCTTTCCGGACTTAAACATTGCAAGGTACCCGTCCGAGCACAGCTCCGTGTGCATACCAAGATCCCTGAGGTCGCTGTCGGCTATAAGCTTGCCGAGCGCGTTCGGCATACCGCCGATCCCGAGCTGTATGGTCGCGCCGTCGCAGATATGCGGCAGGATAAGGTTTGCGATCTTAACATCTGTTTCGGTCGGCGCGGGATTCGGCATCTCATACAGCGGCGGATCGCCGCTCTCGACGATGTGATCTACCTCGGATATGTGTATCCTGACGGCGTCGCTGCCCAGGATGCGCGGCATATTGCGGTTTACCTCAACGATCACGATGTCGGAATTATCCGCGATGCACTTTGAAAGCCCGAGGGAAGTTCCAAAGTAGAAATAGCCCTCGCTGTCCATGCCGGAAACGGTCGCCATGCAGACGTTTGAGGTCAGAAAGTTCTTGTAATACCACTCAAGGTTTCTGAAAACCATCGGCTCAAAAAAAGCCAGCCCCTTGTCGCAGAGCCTGCGTTCATAGCCCGAGCAGTGCCATGTGTTGTACACAAAGTGCTCCTGCGTCGGATCACACTCGACGACGTGAACGGGACCGAACAGCAGGTCGCCGCGTATCTTGACGTGGTGCAGCTCGTCTCTGCGCCTGGATAAAGCCAGATCCAGCGCGGCGGGATAGCCGAGGTTCGAGGTATACTCCACCCAGTCCCCGTCCTTGACGCAGCCGACGGCCTCTTCAGCGGTGCATAGCTTGCGATTATATTCGTTTATAAAGTCCATAGCGACCTCCAGAGTATACGGGAATGCGCCGGCGCGCCGTGTGCAACCGATGGTATTATCGCATATTTTCCCCACTCATGCAAGCGCTTGTAAAAAACGCGGTGATGATATATAATTATCAGCATCTATGATTTACCCACGAGGTGTAAGATGAAGCTCAAGCTGTGTGACGCGGAAAGCCTTGATATAGTAAAAACCTTCGAGTGCGGGCAGTGCTTCCGCTGGAACGCCGATGAAAACGGCGCGTACCGCGGCGTTGTGTCCGGCTATTATGCCGAAGTCTGCGTTGAGGACGGCGTGGTTTACATAACATCTGACGCGCCCGAAACGCTCTGGACGGAGTATTTTGACCTCGGAACGGATTATGCCTGTATAAGCAGCGCCTTTACGGGCGAATATCTCAAGGCCTGCACTGAATACGGCATGGGCATACGCATCCTGCGTCAGGAAAGCTGGGAAGCGCTGTGCTCGTTCATCATCTCTCAGTGCAACAATATAAGTCGCATTAAGGGCATCGTCGAGCGCCTGTGCGAAGGCTTCGGCGACGAGATAAAGGTCGGGGAGAAGACCTATTACAGCTTCCCGACTGCTCAAAAGCTTGCGGCCCTTGAGCCGGAGGATCTTGCCTGCATCCGCTCGGGCTACAGGGCGGAGTATATCATTGCCGCCGCCCGTGCCGTGGCAGGCGGTCAGCTAGACCTTGAGGCGCTTAAAGTCTGCGGCTATAAGGACGCAATAAAGGCGCTTAGGAGCATACGCGGCGTCGGCGAAAAGGTCGCAAACTGCGTTGTGCTTTTCGGCCTGTGGCACACGGAGGCTTTTCCCGTAGACGTCTGGATGAAACGGGCGCTCAAGGAGAATTTCCCGGCGGATTTTGACCCTGAGAGCCTCGGGAAATATGCCGGCCTTGCCCAGCAGTATATATTTTATTACGCAAGAAGCAAAGGTAAAGATAAATGAAGTATAAGCTTTTCGCCGCCGATATGGACGGTACTGCGCTGAACACAAAAAAGGAGCTGACTCCCCGTACCGTAGCGGCCATGGAAAAAGCGGCAGAGCAGGGGAAGACCGTCGTGTTCTCGACCGGCCGCAGCATTAGTCTCATTAAGCCCTATATCGACATGGTCAAGGGAATGCGCTACGCGGTCACAGCCAGCGGAGCTTCGGTAATAGACCTGAAAACGGGCGAAAAAATTCTGTATGAGACGATGGACGCCGAAACGGTAAAGCATATAATCGCTGCGGCAGCCGGATGCAGCGCCATGCCCATCATCTTCATAAATGATAAGACCTACAGCAACTCATGGTGTATTGAGCGCTGCGCGGACTTCGGCCTTGCATATTACCAGCCTATATACCGCATCGGCATGACCGCGGTCGACGACGCGTTCACGTATTTTATGGAAAATCCCGACAGAGTTGAAAAGCTCAACCTGTTTTTCGACAATGATTATGAGGCGGATACGGTATACGATATGATAAAGGACCTGCCGGTCACCTTTACCTCCCGCACGAGCCGCTCTCTGGAGATAAACGCCTCCGGAGTAAGCAAGGCGAGGGGGCTTGCAGCGCTGTGCGGCAGGCTTGGCATTGAAATGTCCGAGTGCATTGCAATAGGCGATGCACAGAACGACGAGGAGCTGCTGTCCTCGGTGGGATTTAAGATAGCAATGGCAAACGGCAGCGACAAAGTCAAGTCCATTGCGGATGTGATCGCGCCCGATTGCGACAGCGAGGGAGTAGCCGTCGCTGTTGAGCAATATTTTCTTGATTAGGTAAAATAAATGATGTATAATAACTCAATTAGGAGTGAGCGTTATGGACGATAAAATAATGCAGCTTAAAAAGTGGATAGACGAGAGCGACAATGTCGTGTTCTTCGGCGGCGCTGGCGTGAGCACCGAGAGCGGGATCCCCGATTTCCGCAGCGTCGACGGTCTGTACAACCAGAAGTGGAAGTACCCTCCCGAGACCATACTCAGCCATTCGTTTTTTGTGAAATACCCCGAGGAGTACTATCGCTTTCATCGGGAGAAGCTCGTCATCGACGGAGTTAAGCCAAACGCGGCGCACCTGAAGCTTGCGGAGCTTGAACAGGCGGGAAAGCTCAGGGCCGTCGTCACTCAGAACATTGACGGCCTGCATCAGGCCGCGGGCAGCAAAAAGGTTCTGGAGCTTCACGGAAGCATCCTGCGCAGCTACTGCTCCGCGTGCGGAAGACCCTATCCGGCGGATAAAATGAACCGCGGCGAGGGCGTGCCGCGTTGCGCCTGCGGCGGCGTTATAAGACCCGATATCGTTCTGTATGAAGAGCCCCTGGACGACGCTGTTGTTTCCGAGGCCATACGGGTCATATCCGGGGCCGAGGTGCTTATAATCGGCGGCACGAGCCTGAATGTCTATCCCGCGGCAGGACTTATTAACTATTACCGGGGAAATAAGCTTGCCCTTGTGAACCTCAGCGAAACTCCTTACGACGATGAAGCGGATCTTGTTATACACGAAAAAATCGGAAAGGTATTCAGCCAGCTTTGAACAGAGTGGATGTGTTGGGTGTCGGATTTGACAACCTGACGAAAGAAAATGCAATTGAATTATGCAAAAAGCTGATAGATGAGCACAGGTCAGCATATGTGGCTACTCCCAATCCGGAGATAGTCATGGCCGCGTGGGATAACGTTGAGCTCATAGCGGCTCTTGAAAATGCCGATCTTGTGATCCCGGACGGCATAGGCGTCGTTAAGGCAGCGAAGATACTCGGAACGCCGCTCAGGGAACGGATTCCGGGCATCGAGATAGGCGAAGCGATACTCAGGTACCTTGCGGAGACTGGAAAATCTGCGTTTCTTCTGGGTGCAAAGCCCGGCGTTGCGGAGCTTGCCGCCGATAATATAAAAAGGCAGTATCCAGGGATAAATATCTGCGGCACAAACGACGGCTATTTTGAAGATGACGCACCGGTCGTGGCGAAGATAAACGCCGCAAAGCCCGATTTTCTTATGGTGTGTCTCGGCGCCCCCAAGCAGGAGATATGGATGTCAAAAAACGCATCCGCGCTCGACGTGGGGCTGATGGCGGGTTTGGGCGGCTCGCTCGACGTGTTTGCCGGAGTTGTGGAAAGAGCGCCGAAAGTCTGGCAGGATCTGAACCTTGAGTGGCTTTACCGCTGCATTAAGGAGCCGTGGCGATTTAAAAGAATAGCAAAGCTCCCGCTGTTTATCGTGAAGGCGTGGGCGAAAAGAATAAGGAAGTTTTTCAATGGAAAAGGGTAAGCTTATTGTATTCGAGGGAATTGACGGCAGCGGCAAATCCGCCCACTACCGCCGCGTGTGTCAGCGGCTGGAGGCGGAAGGCATAGCGTATAACCACATCGTTTTCCCCAGATACGATAAAGAAAGCTCCTCACTTATACGGATGTACCTCGGCGGCGAATTCGGCTCAAGCCCCGCCGATGTGAACGCATATATCGCATCCACCTTTTTCGCTGTCGACAGGGTCGCGGCTTACCGCACCGACTGGGGCAGCATTTACGACAAGGGCGGCTTCGTGCTTTCCGACCGCTATACTACGTCAAACGCCGTGCATCAGGGCGCGAAGCTCAAAAACGAGGAGCTCGAGGCCTTTTTTGACTGGCTGTATGATTTTGAATATGTAAAGCTGGAACTTCCCAGACCCGATCTCGTCATTTACCTTGACGTCGATCTGGAAACCTCTCTTGCGCGGATGAAGCACCGTCAGGAAAAAACACATACGAGCGCGGATATCCACGAAAAGGACGTCCGGTATCTTGAAAACTGTCTGCGTGTAGCGGATAAGGCGGCCGATTATTACGGCTGGACGAGGATACCGTTCCTGAAGGACGGCGTGGAGCGCGAGATCGATGAAAAGCATGAGGAAATCTATTCAATCATTAAAGACGCCCTGCGGCGTTAAGCAGAAGAAAGCGCTTATGCGCGCCCGGAAAAAGGAGGAGCTTCGCCGCCTTGCACCAAGCTATATAGAGCATAGCGACGCTGCCATTGCGCAAAAGCTCTCCGAGCTTCCGGAGTATAAAAACGCGAAAATAATTTTTGCATATTACAGTGTGGGACGCGAGGTATCGACCCACGCACTAATACGAGCTGTCGTCCAAAGCGGACGTCGGGTGGCTCTGCCGGTGTGTGGCGCCGGCGGGCATATGCACTTTCGCCTTGCTGATGACCTCGACGGACTTGCACCCGGAAAATTCGGGATCCCGGAGCCGGACAAGGGCGATGCCGTAACGCCGGGGGAGGATGATATCGTCATCGTTCCGGCTCTGTGCTGCGATAAGTATAATAACCGCCTCGGCCGCGGCGCGGGTTATTACGACCGCTATCTCGCTGAGCATCCTTGTTTCAGCGTCTGCCTTTGCAGAGCGCGGCTTTTAGAGGATCTTATTCCCACTGAGAATACCGACGCCCGTGTCAGCATGGTGATCTCGGACTAATAAAAAAGAGGCTCCCGAAGGAGCCTCCCAGACTGTCAAAGAACTACAAATGAGTGCATTCTTTACGACGGCGGACGGGGGAGCTCGAGGGGGTCGGTGCGTTAAGAAAACATGCCGGTGGCATGTTTTCAGCAACCGACCGCAGGAGCTATGCTCCGAGGAGGGAAGTTGA
>CALZAG010000057.1 GCA_945613045.1 uncultured Clostridia bacterium
TACTGAACACTACCGCAGGATATAATCGGACTTATTAAAAACGACAATCAGCAGTCTGAAAACGCAAAGGGAGCTCTGCTCCGTCTTCTTTTTGGGTATTGTGCTTTTTTACATTATATGATAATATATCTGAGTTAGGTATACATAATATCCGAAGAATACAAAGGAGAGCGGGCTATGAGCATACTCGAAGCCATAATTCTCGGACTTGTGCAGGGTATAGCGGAATTTTTGCCCATATCCAGCTCGGGACATCTGGCAATACTTCAGAATCTTTTCAATATGTCCGACATAGAGGGCGGGCATATGCTGTTTGATGTGCTGCTGCACTTCGGAACGCTGGTCGCCATATGCTTTATGTACTGGCCGGACATAAAATCAATGTTCACGCAGACCGTCGACCTGTTCACCGGACGCAATCCCGCGCCGGCGGGAACACGCAGGCAGTACCCCGCGGCGAGAATGTTCATGCTCATTATAGCGGCAACGCTCCCGCTGGTGCTCATACTTCCGGTACATAAATATATCGGGCTGCTGTCAAATTCCACGATATTTGTCGGCGGAGCGCTTATACTCACGGGCTGCATGCTTTTCGTGTCGGACAAAATGGCAAGGGGCACGAAGACGGAAAAGACTATGCTGTTCAAGGATGCGCTTATCATCGGCCTGTGCCAGTGCGTGGCGACTCTGCCGGGTCTTTCCCGCTCGGGAACTACCATCACGGCGGGCATAGCCACCGGCCATGACCGCAGCTACGCGGTTAAGTTCTCGCTGCTGATGAGCATCCCGGCCGTGCTGGGCGCGACGCTGCTGGAACTAATCGACGCGATAAAGGCCGGCGTAGACGCCTCGCTCATCCCGGCCTACCTTTTCGGCATGATAGCCGCCATGGTGTCGGGAGTGCTGTCCATCGGGCTTCTGAGGATGATTGCGAAAAAGACCAGATTCGGCGGCTTTGCCTACTACTGCTGGGTAGTCGGCGTGCTGACGATAATACTTTCACTGATATTCTGATAAAAGGCAGGGGAACCTGAATAATGGCACAGACCTCAAACAAGAAAAAATCCAATGCGAAAGGAACGAGCACGGCAAAGTCCGGCGGAAAGGCAAAAACCGCTGCCGCCGCAGCGCAGCCGAGACCCATAAGGCGCGAGGTCGCGGCGATATGCTTTGTGTTTGCGGCCATGCTCGTGATAATAGGCATGTTCGCCCACGACGGCTTCGTGGTGGGCTGGCTCTGCTCGCTTCTCAAGGGACTGTTCGGCTACGGCTTCTGGGTATGCGCACCGGTGTTCGTACTGGCCGCGGTGATACTCGGCTTCCACAAGGGCAGACCCGTTGCATGGAGAACGACCGCGGCGCTGCTGCTCCCGATGATGGTGGGCGCGCTTGCGGATATACTGCTGTCCAACATTGTCGTTGAAAACGTCGACGGTTTCGGCACGGTGCTCAAGACCCTGTACGGCGGCGGCATAGCCATGAAGTGCGGCGGCGTTATCGGCGGTCTGCTGGCATTCGTGCTCCAGAAGGCCTTCAGCATTTACGGCGCTGCGATTATACTGTTCCTCGCTTTTGCCTATTTCATTCTGGCCGCGTTGAATATAAGCATCCGCAACATCATAGAGTGGCTCGGCAGCCGCGAGCCGGCAAGGTATGAGCCCGAGCAGGAGGAAAAGCCCGAGCCCGAAAGCAGGGCAAAAGCCCTTGAGGAGTCCGACGAGGATGAAAAGGCGCGCGCAAAAACCGCAAAGCGCAGAGCCATAGACATCCCAATGGACGACGAGCCCACCTTCGGCAAAAAAGGGCGCGGCAAAGGCGAGCCCACGGTAAGCGAGGCCGCAGAAAAGCGCGGGGCCTTCGGCAAAAAGCCTGCCGAGGTACATACCGGGGATGTTGAGCCCATATCCATCGAGGAGGCCGAGGCGATAGCCGGCGTGGCTCCCGTGACTTTGAGCGGGCGCGGTTCCGTGCAGACGGGCGCCGTGTCCGACCCGCCGAGGAAGGCCACCGCCGCGGAGGTCGCCGCCGAGACTCAGGCGATCGCGGGCGAGATCGAAGCCGCTCCCAAGGACGGCGAGTACGAAAAGCCCCCCATATTCCTGCTCAAGAAGGGCCATGCCACCGCCGCCAACGCCGATGAGGAGCTGCGCACGAACCGCGAACGCCTTGAAAGCACCATCCAGAGCTTCGGCGTGGATGCGCGTATAGTCGATACGACCCACGGCCCCACCGTCACCCGCTATGACATGGAGCTTGAGCAGGGCGTTAAGCTCAGCAAGCTGACAAATCTCGCGGGGGATATAGCGCTTGCACTGGGCGTTGTCAGCGTTCGAATAGCGCCCATACCCGATAAAATATCGACCGTCGGCATCGAGGTGCCGAATAAGCTCATAAGCACCGTGTACCTGCGGGATATCATCGACTCGAAAAAGTTCGCATCGTCCAAGTCCAAGCTATCCTTTGCCATCGGCAAGGATATCGCGGGCGAGGCCGTTGTCGGAAATATCTCGAAGCTGCCGCATCTGCTCATCGCGGGAACGACGGGCTCCGGCAAATCCGTGTGCATGAACTCGCTCATCATAAGCCTGCTGTATAAGTCCGATCCCGATGACGTGAAGCTCATCATGATAGACCCCAAGATGGTCGAGCTCGGAGTGTATAACGGTATCCCGCACCTGTACATCCCCGTCGTGACCGATCCCAAAAAGGCGGCGGGCGCGCTGCAGTGGGCGGTCACCGAAATGCTCAAGCGCTATCGCCTGTTCTCCGAGCTGGGCGTCAGGAATCTTGAGGCGTATAACCAGCACCTTATTGAAAACGGTCAGCCTAAGATCCCCAATGTCGTCGTCGTGATAGACGAGCTGGCAGACCTCATGCTGGTCGCCTCGAAGGACGTTGAGGAGAGCATCTGCCGCGTCGCCCAGATGGGACGAGCCGCCGGTATGCACCTTGTCATCGCCACCCAGCGTCCCTCCGCGGACGTTATCACCGGCCTTATGAAGGCCAATATCCCAAGCCGAATCGCCTTTGCAGTGTCCTCCGCGCTTGAAAGCCGCATCATCCTCGACAATGCCGGAGCAGAAAAGCTCATCGGCATGGGCGATATGCTGTACGCACCCATAGGCTGCGGCAAGCCAATGCGCGTTCAGGGCGCCTTTGTCAGCGACGAGGAGCGCGACGCGATCGTCGAATTCATCAAAAAGCAGGCCACCGCGCAGTACAGCGAGGACGTCATGGCTCAGATCGAAAAGGCCGCCGAAGACAAAAACGCAAACGGCAAGGGCCGCTCCGACGAGGAGGAGACCGAAGGCAGAGCCGATTACGACGAGCTGCTGCCCCAGGCCGTCGACGTTATTTTCGATACCAAGCAGGCTTCGGTGTCCATGCTTCAGCGCAGGCTCAAGCTCGGCTATTCCAGAGCCGCCCGCATCGTCGACCAGATGGAGGAGCTGGGCATCATCGGCCCCTTTGAGGGCTCAAAGCCCCGCCAGATAATCATCACCCGCGAGCAGTGGATGGAGATGCAGACCACCCACGGCACAGCACCCACGGAGGTCCTGAAGACCCAGCTTGAGTTTTCCGACGAAACAGAGGAATGAAAAAGGGCGGTTTCCCGCCCTTTTTGATCGGAGAAGAGAATGAAAGATCATTTTTGCCCCCACATGGAGGTACGCGATATAAATAATATAAGTATGCTGGGGCTTGCGCATATCGGCGACGCCGTGTATGAGCTTCTGACCCGCACCATGCTGTGCTCGGATGGCAGCAGAAAGGCCACGGAGCTGCACAGGAAAACTGTTGCCATCGTGAACGCTCCGGCTCAGGCGAAGGCCGCGGAGCGGCTGCTGCCCCTGCTGACGGAGGAAGAAATGTGCGTTTTCAGGCGCGGCCGGAACGCCAAGGTCAACTCCGTCCCGCAAAAGGCCGATATCTACCAGTACCATGCCGCAACTGGGCTCGAGGCCCTCTTCGGCTGGCTGTATCTCCAGGGAAAAACCGAAAGAATTAACCAACTGTTCGCGGAATGCGTGGAGGAACACGATGGCGCTTGACGCAATACTTCTCTCAGCCCTCATGGGGGAGCTTGCCCCTATGCTTGAGGGCGGGAGGATAGACAAGATCCAGCAGCCCGAGCGGGATCAGGTGATAATATTCCTGCGGAATAAGGGTGAGAATATGCGCCTGCTCATAAACGCGGGCGCGGGCAGCGGCAGGCTGCAGCTCATAAGCGCGGGCTTTGAAAACCCCGCAGAGCCGCCCATGTTCTGTATGCTTCTGCGCAAGTACCTGATCGGCGGGCGCATAGAAAAGCTTACACAGCCGCAGTGGGAACGTCTGGTTTTGGTTGACATAACATCCCACAACGAGCTCGGCGACAGCGTTAAGCTGAGGCTTGCCGTCGAGCTTATGGGACGCAGCTCGAACCTCGTGCTCATAGGCGATGACGGCAGGATAATCGACTGCCTGCGCCGCATGGATTACGGCGGGGACGCTGAGCGCAGGATGCTGCCGGGCATGATATACCGCCTGCCGCCCAGGCAGAAAAAGCCCATGATATTTGAACTCAGCAGGGAAGAGATGGCCGCCGCCGTCTCGGCCTCCGACGGCGGAAAGCCGCTGGATAAGCGACTGATGGACAGCTTTTCCGGCCTGTCGCCGCTCATATGCCGCGAGCTTGCCTGCCGCTGCGGCAATGACCCCGAGCTTCTGCCCGCCGTGATCGAGGCATTTCTGGAGAGCGTAAGTGCGGGCGAGTTTACGCCGACGCTGTTTTTGGAAAACGGCAAGCCGCGGGAGTATTCCTTCATGGCGCTGCACCAGTACGGCGCGGAGTACGAGTGCCGCACGTTTGACAGCTTTTCCGGACTGCTCGAGGCTTATTATTCAAAGCGCGAGCTGCTCGAGCGCCGCCGGCGCAGAGCCCGAGAGCTCAACCACAGCGTCAAGACCGCCCGCGACCGCATCGCAAGAAAGCTTGCAAGCCAGAAGGAGGAGCTTGAGCGCACCTACTGCCGCGAGGATATCCGCAAAAACGCGGAGCTTGTGACCGCAAATATGTACCGCATCAAAAAGGGCGACGGCAGCGTGACGGTGGAGGATTACTACGCCGAGGGCTGCCCGAGGCTCGAGATAGAGCTCGACCCCTTAAAGACGCCTCAGGCGAACGCCGCCGCCATGTTCAAGGAGTATAACAAGCTCAAGGCTGCTGAAAAGCATCTGACGGCGCTCGTTGCCGAGGGCGAAAAGCAGCTTGAGTATTTAAACAGCGTCCTTGACGAGCTCGAGCGCGCGGAGACAGAGCGTGACCTTGCGGAGATACGCCGCGAGCTCACAGAGACCGGCTATATAAAAAAGCAGCGCGGCGCAAAGCCGGATAAGCTCAAAAAGCAGGGGCCGATGGAGTTTGTCTCCTCCGACGGCTTTCTGATACTCGTCGGCCGCAGCAACAGCCAGAACGACGAGCTCACGACAAAAACCGCCCGCCGCACGGATATATGGCTGCATACGAAGAACGTGCACGGCAGCCACGTCATCATATCCTGCGACGGACTCGAGCCGCCGCAGCGGACTATAGAGGAGGCGGCGTCTCTGGCCGCTTACTATTCACAGGCGAGGGAGGGCGGCAAGACCGCGGTGGACCACACCATGGTGCGCTTTGTGCGCAAGCCCTCGGGCTCCATGCCCGGCAAGGTCGTCTATACCGACTACAGCACCGTGATGGCCGAAGCCGACGAAGCCCTTTGTGAAAAACTGAAAAAACAGTAATAGCCATAAAGTTTTAAAAGCCCGGCTGAGCCGGGCTTTTTCGTTAAAGCGCATTTTGAAACTTATATCAACCGATGTGGAGTTCGGATTCGGCGTACAGCGCCGCTTTACCGGCGAGCGTGATCCTGCCGCCGTTTACGCGGGTGTACAGCACGCCGCCGCGGCGGGAGGCCTGATATGCCGTAAGCTCTGACTTGCCGAGGATCTGCGCCCAGTAGGGGATTATGTGGCAGTGTCCGGAGCCGCAGACGGGATCCTCAACGACATTGCATTTCGGCGCGAAGCTGCGTGAAACGCAGTCAAAATCACTGCCCCGGGCGGTGAGATGCAGAAGAAGCCCGTCAAGCTGCATGACCTTTGACGTGTCGGGAGCGGCCTCACGCACCTGCTCCTCGCTGTCCATCACGCACAGCAGGTCGCGGCCCATATAGGCGGCGGCGGGCTTTGCGCCGATGGCGTCTGTCATCGCCTCTGTGACCTCAACGGGTCTTAGCTCATAGGCGGGGAAGTCCATCTCGAGAAGCTCGCCGTTTCGTGTAACGATTAGCTCGCCGCTGAGGGTGTCAAAGCGAACCTCGCTGAGCTCCGGCTCATAGAAGCGGAATATCGTGTACGCAGTCGCCAGCGTCGCGTGACCGCACAGGTCGATCTCGCCGCCCGGAGTGAACCAGCGCAGATGATAGTTTGCGCCCTCCTTCACGCAGAAAGCGGTCTCGGAGAGGTTATTCTCAATGGTTATCTTCATCATGAGCTCCTCGGGGAGCCACCCGTCCATCACGCAAACAGCGGCGGGATTGCCGGAAAAAACCTTATCGGTAAAAGCGTCGACAACGTATTGCTTCATTATTCTTACCTCCTTTGTTTGATGCTGACATTATAATTCAGCTTGGATTTTCATGCAAGCATGATAGTCCGAAAAAAGAAGCGGCGTCCGTAAAATGCGGACGCCGATCAAGCTGTTGTTTCTTATCTTTGTTCAATGAGATCCATAGCCGCTGCAAGCATATCCGCCGCTTCTGCACGGGTGAGGGGAGAGGAGCCTGAGCCGAAGCTGCTTATAACATTGCAGGCCGTGAGGTTTGCGGCGGCCTGAGCCGCCCACGAGGGCACCGCGTCTCCGGCACTGAGATAGCTGACGTCGCTGAGCTTCAGGCTGCGGTCGAGCATGACCATGGCCTCTGCGCGGCTGATAGGGCTGTCTGCGTCGAAATACGCGCCGCCGTCGGAGTACCGGCCCTTGACGACGCCGCATTTAACGGCGCTTGCCACACAGGCCTTCTGCCAGTCGGGGATATCGCCGTCATCGGTGAAGCCGGTACTGACAACGCCGCTCAGGAGGTCTGTGCCGGTGACATTGAGACACAAGTTAAGGAATTCGCCTCTGCTCATTGTCTGCTCGGGCTCGAAATAGTATTCTCCGCCCATCTGCTTGCCGATAAATGCGCCGCATTCCGCGAGCTTGACAGCGCTGCGATAGCTTCCGCTGCCGTTCATGTCGACGTAGCTGACGCTTTTGTTCTTAACAAGGCGGATGATAACGGTCGCCTCCTGAGAGGAGTTGCCCTCGGAGTCCGTGGCCTTGTAGCCGAAATAGTCCTTGCCTTTTTTATCCTCGGCAGGGGTATAGACGAAGCTTCCGTCGTCCCCGAGCTCGATCGTTCCCTTGACGGGCTGGGTGGTGATCTCAAAGCTCAGAGTGTCGCCCTCGGGATCGACGGCGGCAAGCTGACCGCCGAAGGACACCCCGCGGAACGTCTCAAACTCGAAGTTTTCCGCAACCGGAGCGGAATTTGCGGCAGTGACGGGAACAAAGCCCGTGCACATTACAAGGCACAGAGCAAGTGCAAGCGCCGAAACAGCGATATGCTTTCTCATATAGAAAAACCTCCGTAAAATTGTGTACGGAGGTATTTTGTGCAAAAAGCGGATTTATATGCGGCAGGGTCTATAAAGAAATAACGGTTCAGTCAAAGCCCGTGCATTCGTCGCACACCTGCCAAATGCTGTCCTCATATTGACATACGACTTCAAATGACTTATATCTAACAACAAAGCCATTACTGGCCGTTTTAGACACATAATCGCTGTTTGCCGGGTGGAACACATTTTTACTTATTAGGCCTGCTGGAAGAGTTACACACCCGTATGGGCGGATATAACAAAAAAGCACTTGCCGAAGCAAGTGCTTTTTCATGAATTATAACGCATATTTTGATACCAAAGTGTCTTGGTGCAATTTTTGCACCACTCGACCATTTTGGTGCATTTTGTGGTAGTGGTGCATTTCAAACAATTATTTAGATTTATTGCGTTTTTTCTGCCTAAAAGGGCCGCTTTACCACTCCTTATACCGTTGCTACAACGATATTTGTTTCCTTATCAATTATTTGTAAATCGAAATCCTTTTGCTTGTATGTAATGGCGTATGTAAATTTCTCAAATGCCTGAAAAATATCGGGAGAGTAATTATCGCACATTTTAACAGGTAGCTTGCCTTCCTTCATTACACCACCAAAGCCGATCAACACCAACCAGATACTAAACGCTTTGTCTACTTGCCACTTGTGCGGATATAGTCCCATCTGAATATCCATTATAAAGTCGGAATCTACTTCTTCAAAGAATGGTGTGTAGTCAATCATGACATTGGGTGTACCTCTTTTGGAGAGGATGTTTCTCAATATTCTGGGAGCAAGGTCACCGTCATCAAAAAACTGAACTGATTGAAGAACATTTTCGTGGTTAATTCCATCATCGCACACAACAAGGTCAGGGTCTAAACCGTTATCAATAAGAATATTAAAAAGCAATTCCCAGTTGTAGGTAGACAGTTCGTGCGGTTGAGGTTCTTTCTCGTTTTGATATAAGTAATCGCTGTAAGAAAACATACCATAGTCGCACAGTTTCAAAGTAGCACGAGTTATTTCTTCACTTGATAATTGATTTTCTTTAATGTAGATTTTGATTTCATCAACATTGAATGGTTGCTGCTTACATAACTCAAACAACCCATCTATGCGGTTAGACATCTTCTCACCTCATTCTACTTCAATTTAATTTTTTCTTCATTATATCACACTGTCTGTCCGATTAAAAGTACAATGACACTTTTCTTTTAACAATGACACTAATCTTAATTACGATGACACTAATCTTTAGGTTAAGTGTCATTATGCTTTGCTTTGGTGCGAAATTGCAGAAGTTGGAGTCGCTCAACCTCGACTTTTAGGCGTTCAATTTTGATACGATGAAATTTTATCTCACTTGCAAAAGTGTTGAAAAGCCTTATACCAAGCCACTTTTGGAAAAAAGAAAAGGAACGCAAGTATCGTATCAATACTTGCGTTCCAACATGG
>CALZAG010000058.1 GCA_945613045.1 uncultured Clostridia bacterium
GGTCCGGAGTTTTTTATGTTCATTCGACGGCTCAGTGGCAGCCGCAGCCGCAGCTGCCCTCGTCATGGTCATGACCGCCGCAGCAGCCGCCTTCATCGTGTCCGTGGCATCCGCTGCAGCCGCCTCCGCAGCCGCCCTCGTCGGACAGGAAAGGAAGCTGACCGCGCATCATCAGCTCGGCGGCATCATCTGAGTTGCCGCAGAAGCCGGCAAATGCAACTATGCCGTACTCGGCAAGAGCCTGCCTTGCGCTGGGACCGATATTGCCGACGATAACAACGTCTGCGCCGCAGCTGTCCATCAGGTCGGCGACGGCCTGATGTCCGCTCTCCTGAACCTCGACGAGCTCCTTGGAGACGAGCTCGGTCTGATCCTCATTCGTCTTGTAGATCGCAAACATTTCGGCATGGCCGAAGTGCTCAAATATCTCGTTGTCCTTGTATGCTACCGCAATTACCATAGTTATTCTCCTTTTTCTATAAAGTCTGCCAGCTCACTGAGAGCATCGGCGTTAACACTTTCAACTTCACCGGCATCGACCATCGTCGCAACGACCGGGTCGATGGGCAAACGCGCATAGTGGGCGATACCGAACTCCCCAGCGACCTGCTTAACCTTGCTCGCGCCGAAGATCTCATGCTCCTTGCCGCAGTCGGGACACTTATAATAGCTCATATTCTCCACGATTCCGAGCACGGGGATGTTCATGAGCTTTGCCATGTTGACGGCCTTTGCAACTATCATGGACACCAGCTCCTGGGGAGAAGTGACGATGATTATACCGTCAACGGGCAGGGACTGGAACACGGTGAGAGGAACGTCGCCTGTACCGGGAGGCATATCGACGAACATGAAATCAACGTTATCCCAAAGCACGTCGCTCCAGAACTGCGTCACGACGCCCGCGATAACGGGGCCGCGCCACACGACGGGGTCGGTCTCATTGTCAAGGATAAGGTTGATGGACATTATCTGCGTGCCCTTATTGGAATAGCAGGGTATGAGAAGCTCCTCGGTGCCGTGGGCGTGCTCGGTTATGCCGAAGCCCTTGGGGATCGACGGGCCGGTCACGTCGGCGTCAAGCACCGCCGCCTGATAGCCGCGGCGCTGCATCTCGCTTGCCATAAGGCTCGTCACGAGGCTCTTGCCCACGCCGCCCTTGCCGCTGACGACGGCGATAACCTTTTTGACGCTTGCAGCCGGATTAAGCTTTGCGCTCATGTCGCGCTCGCTGCAGTTTTCGCCGCAGGTGGAGCAGTCGTGTGTACATTCGCTCATTGTGATGTATCTCCTAAAAAATTATTTCCGTCTATTGTCGGTTTCGTTAATTATAATACTTCTATGCCCGTTTGTCCAGCCTTTTTACAGCTCTTGTGAGATACATGGCGCCGAGGCCGGTGAAGGCGCCGGTGACTATGGCCGAGGCTATGAGTACCGGGGCATAGACTAAAAGTCCCGCGGTCTTTGTTAGCGCTATTGCCACTGCGAGCTGACCTGCGTTGTGCGCTGCGGCGCCGAGGATGCTGACCGCCCACAGCATTTTTTCCGGGAAGCTCTTCAACGTGAGGCACATAACGGCGTATGCGAGCGCACCTCCCGCGATGCTGAACAGCAGGGCCGACACGCCGCCGGCGAAAACGCTGCCCAGTATTATCCTCACCAGCAGTATAAGTCCGGCCTCTCTGCGGCCGAGAACGAGCATTGCCACAAGGGTTATCATGTTTGCAATGCCCAGCTTCACGCCGGGGATCGGCACGGGAGCCGGTATCTGGGCTTCTATGACGAACACGATGAGGGACAGCGCCGTGAGCATCGCCATGAGGGTAAGCTTCCGCGTCTTAGGCATCTATGTAGCCCCCCTCGATCTCTATCGTCAGGCGGTGCGGCAGGCACACTATCGGAACTCCGGCTTCAGCCACCGTCCCCTGACGTATGCAGATATGGTCGCGGCAGTCAGCGTCAGTCACGCTTATGCTGCCCGGCTCTATGTGTATCTTATTATATCCGAACTCGGTCCGTATTTCCATGTCATATGCTACAGTTACCGTGTCGAGGTTGATTTTTTCGTAAACCTCGCCGTCGACGCGGATAACGGCCACCGTTCCCTGCATACCGAAATGCCGCAAAAGGGCAAACGCGCCTATGCACACAAGGAATATGGCCGCGAAAATAGCTATCCACTTTTTCATCTTCATATTCATATTATTCATGAACCTATTGTAAATAAATCCGCCTTGCTTGTCAATGAGCAGAAATAATGGTATAATGCTATAATATTATTTATCTTCAAAAAAAGAGGTGAACCGATTGTCCGGCGTCATTGTCAGCCTTATTTCGTATATCCTCCCCCTTTTTGCACTGATCGTGCTTATCCGCTGTATGCGCTCCATGCTCAGCAGCAAATCACAGACGGAGATCTGGGGCTATATACACAAGGACGAGGGCGTTGCGCTGATAAACCACTGGGAAAATCTCATAGGCCGCTCCCGCTCGGCGGACATATGCCTGCCCTATGATACCGTCAGCCGCGTGCACGCGGTTCTTATCCGCAGCCCCAAGGGTGTCTGGCGCATATTTGATATCTTCTCCAAGGGCGGCGTCTGGGTCAACGGCGACAAGGTTCAGAGCACGGGCTCCGTCGTGAAGGACGGGGATGTCCTAAACCTCGCCGGAAACAGCGTGCGCTTCCGCGATATAAGCGAAAAGCAGCGCGACGCCATCGAGGCCCGCCGCACCATGAGCTGGAAGAAGGTGCATCCCGCCGTTACGCTGATGTTTCTCAGCATTTTTCAGGCTCTGCTGCTTATCGAAAACTGCGTTAATGCCGAATCTGAGTATTTAGCCGGCATAGGGTTGGGCTTTGTGCTGCTCATTCTCCTTGAATGGTTCTGCTATTTTGCCATGCGCAGCATAAGGCGCACGGGCTTTGAGGTCGAGACCATAGCCTTTTTCCTGTCCTCGATCGGGCTTTCCATTATCGCCTCCTCCGTTCCGGAGGAGATGATCCGTCAGATGATAATAGTTTTTGCAGGCGTTGTGCTGTTTTTCGTGCTGGGCTGGTGGCTCAGGGATCTTGACCGCACAAAGAAGCTCAGGCTCCCGCTCGCGGTATTATCCCTTCTCGTTCTGGCCGCGGTATTGGTCCTGGCAGAAAGTCAGTACGGCGCGAAAAACTGGATCGAGATCGCCGGGATCTCCATCCAGCCTTCGGAATTTGTCAAGGTCGCCTTCATCTATGTGGGCGCCGCTACACTCGACAGACTGTTCAGCACCAGAAACCTTATCGCATTCATAAGCTTTTCCGCGCTGTGCGTCATATTCCTTGCACTTAGCAGCGATTTCGGCACCGCGCTCATATTCTTCGTGACCTTCCTCGTCATCTCATTTATGCGCTCGGGCTCCATCGCTACCGTCGCCCTCGCCGTTACGGGCGCGGGCATGGCGGGCTTCCTCATGCTGCGCATCAAGACCCACGTTGCTCAGCGCTTTGCCGCGTGGGGGCACGTTTGGGAGGACGTTTACGACACCGGATACCAGCAGACCCACGCCATGTCGGCCGGAGCCTCCGGCGGGCTTTTCGGCAAGGGCGCCGGCAACGGCTGGCTCAAGGGCACCTTCGCCGGCAATACGGACACGGTCTTCGGCGTCATGTGCGAGGAGCTTGGGCTCATCATCGCCATCTGCGCGGTGCTCGCCATTCTGGCTCTGACCTTCTTCGCCGTTCGCAACTCCGGCCACGGGCGCAGCGCTTACTATTCGATCGCAGCCTGCGCTACAGCGTCTATGTTCATGGTTCAGGTCGCGCTGAACGTTTTCGGCTCTGTTGACATTCTGCCCTTCACGGGCGTCACCTTCCCATTCGTCTCCCGCGGCGGTACCTCCGTGCTGGCCTGCTGGATGCTGCTGGCCTTCATAAAGGCAGGAGACACACGCAAGGGCGCAAGCTTCGTCGTCAAGCCGCCTGACGCCAAATCGCGCAGGAAAAAGGAGGCTGAAGCATGAAAAAGGTTTCATTAAGAGCATCCTTTGCCCTTTTCATGGCTTTTATGATGATAGTCGGCCTCGTCGTATACGTTGTGCGTTATATTCAGCACGGCGAGGAATGGGCGCTGTATTTCGATGCGTCCACCTCCGGCTGCGAATATACCCTCACGGACCGGAACGGAACCGTGCTTGCCAAGATGGGCGGCGGCGGAAAATACTACGCCGAGGACGCGAATATCCGCACCGCCTGCTATCAGCTCGTGGGCGATTATGTCGGGAACGTCGGCACGGGCGCGCTGCAGTCATTCCAGAAGCAGCTTTCGGGCTTCAGTCTTATTACGGGCATCGAGGAGCGCGAGGACGTTACCCTGAAGCTTACGGTCGACGCAGACCTCAACCTCAAGGCGTATGAGGCGCTCAACGGGCGCAGCGGCGCGGTCATCATGTGCAACTACAGGACGGGTGAGATCCTTTGCATGGTATCCTCCCCTTCCATCGACCCTATGAATCCGCCCGAGACGCTGCCCGACGGCGCTTATATAAACCGCTGCATAAGCTCCACCTTCGTCCCCGGCTCCGTTTTCAAGCTTGTGACGCTTACCGCCGCCATTGAAAACATCGACGATGTTTACCACCGCAGCTTCAGCTGCTCAGGCTCGCTTAATGTTAAAGGCGTCAATATAAACTGCACCGGCGTCCACGGCGAGCAGACCATCGAGCAGGCTCTTGCCAATTCCTGCAACTGTGCATTCGGCCAGATAGCTCTTGAGCTCGGCCCCGATATAATCGCCGAATACGCCGGGAAGCTCGGCATCACACAGCAGCTCAAGCTGGACGATATAACCACGGCCGCGGGCAATTACGATAAGGACAGCTCCATGAGCGCCGCAATGGCCTGGTCCGGCATCGGTCAGTACAACGACCTTGTCTCGCCCTACGCCATGATGCGGCTTGTCAGCGCCATAGCAAACGGCGGCACCGTGGTCGAGCCCTCGCTGCTCGGCGTATCGGATACTAAAACCGAGCTTGTTTCCGCGGATACGGCGCAGAAGGTCGCGTCCATGATGAACTACAACGTCGTCTACAAATACGGCTCCTCCACCTTCCCCGGCTTAAACATCTCCGCCAAGACGGGAACAGCCGAGGTCGGCGACGGCAAGCCGAGCCACGGCTGGTTCGTGGGCTTTTTAAACGACGAACAGCACCCCTACGCCTTCGCCGTGCTGGTCGAAAACGGCGGCAGCGGTCTGCGCGCCGCGGGCGCCGTTGCAAACACCGTGCTTCAGGCGGCGGTCAAGTAATTTTCAGGAGAAAAAACATGACAGATATATCCGTCAACGGACTTGTCAAGTCCTTTGAACTGGGTAAAAATATACTTGACGGGCTCAGCTTCGACATTGCCGAGGGTGAGCGCGTCGGCATTCTCGGCCATAACGGCTGCGGCAAGACCACGCTGTTCCGTATCCTCGTAGGCGAAATAGACTATGACGATGGCTCGGTGTCCGTAGCCTCCGGAAAGCGCATTGGGCTCATATCTCAGATACCGGTGTATCCCCCTGATTGGACAACGGAAGACGTTCTGCGCGACGCGCACCGAGAGCTTTACGCGATAAGCGCAAGGCTCGAGGAGCTTGCAAAGCAGATGGAGAATGACTCGTCGGAACGGCTTCTGGCGGAATACGACCGCCTTTCCGAGGATTTCCGCCGTATGGGCGGCTATGAGATGGAGGTAGACCGCAACCGCGTTGCAAACGGTCTGGATATCCCACAGCGGATGCGGGAGCAGCTTTTTGACTCTCTCTCCGGCGGTGAGCGCACCAGGGTCAACCTCGCAAGGCTCATACTTGAAAAAACCGACATCCTGCTGCTGGATGAGCCCACGAACCACCTTGATCTGCGCGCCACCGAGTGGCTAGAGGAATACCTTTTGCACTTCAAGGGCACCGTGCTCGCCATCAGCCACGACCGCTTTTTTCTCGACAGGGTCGCGCGGCGCTGCATCGAGATAAATGATGGCAAGGCTGAGTTCTACAGCGGCGGATACAGCTTTTATGTGACCGAGCGTCAAAAGCGCTTTGAGGAAAAGCTCCGCAAATACGAAAAGGATCAGGCCAAGCTCGAGCAGCTCACGCGTGCTGCCGAGCAGATGCATCTCTGGGCCTTCATGGGCAACGACAAGCTCCACAAACGTGCGTTTTCCATGGAAAAGCGCATTGCAAAGCTGGAGCAGACCGAGCGTCCGAGGGAGGAAAAAAAGCTCTCCGCGAAGTTCAAAGCCCGTGAGTTTAACGGAGACGAGGTGCTCGTCTGCGAGGGGCTGTCGAAGTCCTACGGTGAAAAGACGCTTTTCTCCGGCCTTGAGCTGACCGTCACCGGCGGCGAGCGCATTGCGCTTATCGGCGATAACGGAGTCGGGAAATCTACCCTGGTCAAGCTCATCATGCAGCAGGAGACGCCCGACGAGGGATATCTATGCCTCGGCCCCTCGGTACGCCCCGCCTATCTTCCACAGATCGTTCGTTTTGAAAACGAAGAGCGCGATCTCATCAATACCATGCTCTATGACTGCCGCTGTCAGCCGCAGGAGGCGCGGGACAGGCTCGCTGCGTTCGGCTTTCGCGGCGAGGATGTCTTTACCCGCGTCGGAGCGCTGTCAGGCGGCGAGAAAAGCCGTCTGAGGCTGTGTATGCTCATGGGGAACGATATAAACTTCCTCATCCTCGACGAGCCGACGAACCACCTTGACATTGCCAGCCGCGAATGGATGGAGGACGCAATCTCGCAGTATCCCGAGGCACTTCTCTTCGTCTCACACGACAGATATTTCATTGAGAAGTTCGCTACGCGCATCTGGTATCTTGAAAACGGCAGAATAACCGACTACCGCGGTACATATGGGGAATTTCGCGATTATCAGGCTCGGCAGGCAGTCTTTAACCAGGCCGCGAAAGAAGAGACCCGCAAAAAGGAGCCGCAGCCGAGAAAAAAAGGCGCTCCCGGCAAGGATAAACAGCTTGCACGGCTCGAAAAAGAGATTGCAAAGCTCGAGGAGCAGATAGCGGCTTTGGAGCAAAAATGCGAGGAATTTTCCTCTGATTATCAAAAACTCATGGAGATTGATGCCGAAAAGATGCTGCTCAATGATAAGCTCATGACTGCATATGAGTCATGGGAGGAGCTTTCCGAATGAAAAAGAAACGCCTTATCATCGCCGCAGTCCTCACACTTGTGGGGCTCATACTGAATTTTGTATTCACCGGACAGCAATTTCTTGCATATACCCTGTATTTTGCGGCGCTTGTCTGTTTGCTCTTCGGCATTATCGGCAAAACGGTAAAGCGCGTCATCTGTGTTCTGCTTGCGCTGGGGCTTGCGTATTTCGTCGTGGTCGAAGCCTTTATCATCGGTTCCGCCTCCGGCGACTCGGACGCTGATTATGACTATATCATCGTCCTCGGCGCCGCCGTGCGCGGCGACACGCCGAGCAGAGCTCTCGTTGAGCGCATGGAGGCCGCGCGGGCTTATATGGTCAGTCATCCCGATGCCGTTGCGATAGTCAGCGGCGGGCAGGGCGACGGCGAAAACCTCTCCGAGGCCGAGGCGATGTACAAATGGCTCACGGCAAACGGCATAGACGGCAGCAGGCTGATAATCGAGGACAGAGCCACATCAACATACGAAAACCTCAAATACAGCTTTGATATCATAAATTCCCGCGGTCAGGAGCAGGATATCTCCATCGCCGTGGTCACCAGCGAGTACCATATTTACAGGGCTAAGCTCCTGGCAAACTCTCTGGGCGCCGAGGTCGGCGGCATCCCCGCGAAGACAAGCGCTCCCGCCGTTAAGCTCAACTATTTCATCCGCGAAGCCTTCGGCGTGACTTACCAGTGGATATTCGGATAACGCATATAAAAAACACAGGCTGAAGCCAAACGGCTTCAGCCTATGTTTTTTCTGTCTTATCTTCGACTTTATGGCGGCCGCATATGCGGTCATATATCAGCAGGCCGACAGCGCTTATCGCCAGCGTTACGGCAAACACGATGACGGCAAACCAATAATTCTTTGTTCCGAGCGCGTCGCCGCCGACTGTGGAGGTTATGATCGAGGGAATCCGTCCAAGCGAACATATCATCAGCCACACGGGAATACTTACATCAGTAAGCCCTGCAAAATAGCACAGCAGATCCTTTGGTGTCCCGGGGATCATAAAAATCAGAAGAAACAGTATATCGCGCTTTCTGCTCGTTTTCAGGAAATGCACAGACCTCAGCTTTTCCCCGGAAAAGAACACCTCAACCAGTCTCATCCCGTAGCGCCTGACAAGCAGAAAAACCGCCATGCTTCCCAGTGTGCACGAAATGATGCACAGTATAGTTCCCTCCACGGCGCCGAAGGCGTAGCCCGCGGCTATCTCAAACGGTTCGCCGGGAAGCACCGCGATAATCACCTGCAGTATCACCATGCCAATATATGCCGCGCGGCCGCCGATGCCGTGGGCGGCCACCCAGACGCGGAACTTTTCAGGCTGCGAGGCGAATTTTATAAGCGGAACGCCGACAAGCCATATGATCAATGCAGAGGCTATGACTGCGATCGCTATCGCGCTAATGCCAAGGGCTTTTTGCTGTGTTTTGGTGAGCTTTTTCTTTTCTCTTTTCATGTCTGCGCAGTACCTGTGGTTTTTTCGGGAGACGTCAACAAAGTATATGGTGTGCCGTAGGGCCTGGCTTGATACCCGTACGACGCACGTTAAACTTTTTTCATATCATCGGCAGTTAGAGCTGTCTGTGACATTTCCATTATAACCACCAAACTACTTTTTTTGATGAACATTCTTGAAAATGTTAGTATATTTGCCGCAGTCAGGAGTTATTTTGACTTCGGGCAAATACAGAAGCAGCCGAAGCCCGCAAGGAGCTTCGGCTGCGCCGTGTTATTTTTCTTTCACCGCTATCCAGATCTCGCAGTAATAGTTCGGGTCGTCCACCTTTTCAGAGGGATAGACTTCGAGCTCAACGCCGTTTCCGTATTCATACTTGCTGCTTTGCGGGAAGAACTCCGTGCAGATCTTTCTGTATGTCTCCACAAAGGCGTCCGGCATTCTGCCCTTGCA
>CALZAG010000059.1 GCA_945613045.1 uncultured Clostridia bacterium
CATTGTTGCTTTAATCCTCGGGGATATGGATCTCCTTTATCAGAAAATCCTTGCCCGAGAGTATGGTCTTTTCAAAGCTGCCGCAGTTGGGGCAGTAGCCCTCGTGCTCGATCACGTTGAAAAGCTCGTTGCATTCGTCACATTCGGCCATACCGGGAACGACATTGATCACAAGCTTCGTGTCCTTGAGCCATGTGTCCTCAACGACAACGGGGTAGATATCCTCAACATACTTGGGAATGACCAGCGAGAGCTCGCCGATATCCAGCACTATCTCGGAAACCTCCTTGATGTCGTTTGCCTCGGCAAAATCGGTGACGGTCTTGACCATTGAACGGACTACGCCTATCTCATGCATGGCGCGGTCACCTTACTTTCTTGCGATCTTCTTGGTGACGAGCTTGGCGACGGCGGCGGGAGCGTTTCCGACTGCCTTGACAAGCTGCTGGAAGTAGGGGGCGCCGACATAGTCTGTGACCTTCTCGAGATGGATCGCGTCGAACTTGCACTTGGTGGTGCAGATGCCGCAGCCCACGCAGAGGCTCTCGTCGACGACTGCCGCGCCGCAGCCGAGGCAGCGTGCGGTCTCCTTCTTCATCTGCTCCTCGGTGAGAACGCCGCGCAGATCCTTGAAGGTCTTCTTCGCTTCCTTGGCGCTGCCGCCGGCGGCCTTCTGCCTCGGGGTGTTGTCAAAGCCCTCGACGGAGATACCCGCGGTGGCGGTGTTCATAGCCTTGTAATCGCGGCGGTCGCGGCCGATGACCTGAGACTGGCCGGGATGGACATAGCGGTGGATGGAAACTGCGCCCTCCTTGCCGGCTGCGATGGCGTCGATAGCGAACTTCGGGCCGGTGACGAGGTCGCCGCCTGCGAACACGTCGGGCTGGCTGGTCTGGTAGCTGGGCATATCAACGATGAGAGTGCCGTTGGCGTTGGCCTTGAAGCCCTCCATGCCGCACATATCGATCTTCTGGCCGATGGCGGAGATGACCGCGGAGACAGCGATGGTCTCGAACTTGCCGGTGCCGACGGGCTTTTTCTGGGCATTGAGCTCCATGATCTCGACCTTGAGGGTCTCTGCCTTGCCCTCGCCGCTGATCTCGGCGGGAGAAGCGAGGAATTTGAACTTCACGCCCTCTTCGATGGCTTCTTCGATCTCGTCGTCGGCAGCGGGCATCTCGTCGCGGCTGCGGCGGTAGATGACTGTGGTCTTCGCGCCGAGGCGGACGGCTGCGCGGGCGACGTCGATGGCGACATTGCCGCCGCCGATGACGGCCACGTTTTTGCCGATTGCGGGCTTGCCGCCGAGGTTTATCTCGCGCAGGAAGTCGATGCCGGTGAACACGCCCTCAAGATCGTCGCCCGGGCAGCCGACCTTGGTGCCCTTGGAGGCGCCGATGGCGAGGTAGAAGGCCTTGAAGCCCTGCTCGCGCAGCTCATCGAGGGTGACGTCCTTGCCGACCTCAACGCCGGTCCTGAACTCGACGCCAAGCTCTCTGAGGACGTCGATCTCGGCGTTTATTACGTCCCTCTCAAGACGGAAGGAGGGAATGCCCATGGTGAGCATACCGCCGAGTGCCTTTTCCTTCTCATATACGGTTACGGGGTAGCCCTTTACCGCAAGATAGTAAGCGCAGCTCAGACCCGCGGGGCCGGCGCCGATAACGGCGATCTTCTCGGGGTAGGGCTTGCCGATCTGGTTGACCATCTTGGGAACGAAGCGGTGCTTTGCCTCGAGATCCTTCTCGGCGATGAACTTCTTGATATCGTCGATGGCGATGGGATCGTCGATGTCGCCGCGGGTGCAGGCGTCCTCGCAGGCCTTGTTGCAGATGCGTCCGCAGACTGCGGGGAAGGGATTTTCCTTCTTGATGAGCTCAAGAGCCTCGGTGTAGCGGCCCTGAGAAGCAAGCTTTATATAGCCCTGAACGGGGATGTGGGCGGGACACTGAGCCTTGCAGGGCGCGGTGCCGCTGTCCATAACGTCGGTGCGGGTGGTGCGGTAATCGACGTTGTAGCTCTTCTTATCCCAGGGCACTTCCTTGTCGGACTTGTAGGCGTCGGAGACGTGGGGGTCGGTGGTGCAGAGCTTCTGGCCGAGCTTGACGGCGTTGGGCTGGCAGTTTTCAACGCACTGTCCGCAGGCAACGCACTTATCCTTGTCGACCCTTGCGATGAAGTTGGAGCGCACGCCCTCGGGAGAGCGGAACAGCTCGGTTATGCGCAGCGCGTAGCAGGAGCAGCCGCAGCAGTTGCAGATGGCGGTGACGCCGTCGAAGCCGGGGGCCTGGTTGACGTCGTGGACAAGGCCGTTATCCTCTGCGCGCTTGAGGATCTCGTATGCCTCCTCCTTGGAGACGAGGCGGTGCTCGCCGTTCTTGGAGAAGTTGATGGCGTTATCGTCGAGATAAATGCACATATCCTCCTCGAGGTGACCGCAGCCCTCGCCCATCAGACGGCGGGAACGGCGGCAGGAGCAGGGGCCGACGGAGATGGCCTTTGCGTTATCGATAATGGTCGTCAGCTCGTCGTAGGAGGCGGCGTGGGTGTTGTTCTCAATGGCGCTCATGACGGGCATGACGCGCATGAAGTTGACACCGTTGCCGAGAACGGGAGCCAGCATGCCGACTCTTATGCGGGTGTACTCCTCGAAGCAAACGCCGAGGTCGGGATATTTGTCGCACTGCTCGCGGTTGGAGAGGATGCCCTCCATGATGCCGGGGACCCAGATGGGGTAGTAGTAGCAGGTCTTGCCGTCCACCGTGCGGACACGGATAACGCCGGCCTTGACCAGCTTGTCGAGCTGTTCCTGAGTGAACTCAACGCTCTTTTTTGCCTTCCTGGCAAGGTCTTCGGCGGTGAAGTTCTTCTCAAGACGCATACGCATCATGATAGAACACATATCATCGTCGACGATGGGGTCAAGGATCCTGTATTCGGGATCCTTGTAGGTGATGCCCGTGTAGGTCAGGCTTTCAAGGCTGATCTTTGAGGCCAGCGCAAGAATGTTTGGTCTGTTAGCCATATGTACTCTCCCTTACTTTATTTTATTTTTGTCGTATGTGATTTTTATATCATGTAACACAGGGAATGTCAATGTACAAATTGTTCATATTGTCAAATGCTTGGCGATGCCGACCGCCGCGGTGCGCAGAAAAACAAGAAGCCCCCTTTTTAAAGGGGGCAGGCGTTGCCGGGCGCGGCTTCGGGCGGCTGTTCGCGGTTTTTGGGGATCTTTATGGTCAGGATGAGCTCCTCGTCGGTCTCCTCGCGGTGCATGCCGGCCTGAATGCCGCCCTGCTTCATGAGGTCAAGCCCGTGGAGGATGGTGTTTACGAACACGCGCACATCCTTCATTATGAAGGTGCGCTTCGGCTCGCGCTTTTCCTCCTCGGAGGCGTCCAGCAGTGAGTCTATGTAGCTGTCGGTAGCGGCGACGTTCAGGTCGCGGTCGATGATGTAGGCGAGGGCAAGCCGCTGGGCCTCCGCGGTCGGCAGCCGCAGCAGGGCTCTGCCGTGGCGCTCGGTGAGGCCGTTGTCGCACAGCGTGTGCAGTATATCCTCCGGCAGCTTCAGGAGCCGCAGCTTGTTCGCAACCGCCGACTGGGATTTTCCGATGCGCCGCGCAGCCTCCTCCTGACTCATGCCGAAGAGCTTTATGAGCTGGCTCAGGCCGTTTGCCTCCTCCAGAAAATCCAGATCGCGCCGCTGAAGATTCTCAACGAGGGCGATGAGGCTTGCGTCCTCAAGGCTCACGTCAAGCAGGATGCAGGGCACGTCGTACAGTCCCGCGAGCCTTGCCGCCCTCAGCCGCCGCTCACCGGCGACCAGTTCATACTTATTGTCCCTGAGCCGCACCGTCAGTGGATTCAAAACGCCGTACTGGGCGATGCTGTCCGACAGCTCCTGAAGCTCGCCGTCGGGAAAGTTTTTCCTTGGCTGCACGGGGTTGGGGTCGAGCTCGTCCACCGGCAGCCAGATTATGCCGCCCCGCCTTGTGCCGGGGCGCAGTTTTGTCGCTTGCATAGTGCTCCTCCTTATATTGTGGTTATAAAGAAAAAGTACACCATATGTTGCGCAAAAAATGGCATATCGTGAAGACTGAAAAAGTATTTGATAAAAAAGAGGAGCGACCCTTATTCGAGGGCCGCTCAGAAGGCTATATGAAATTATTTGTGCTTTATTCGCTTGTCGCACCTTGTCGCGGCGCGGGTGCCGAGGCTCTGGAAGACCTGAACGAGAAGAATAAGAATGATGACCGCGAAGAGCATAACGAGATACTTGTAGCGGTAGTAGCCGTAGTTGATTGCGATCTTGCCGAGGCCGCCGCCGCCGATGATGCCGCTCATCGCGGTGTAGCCGAGGACGGTGGTTATCGCAATGGTGAAGTTGGATATCAGCGAGGGCACGCTCTCCGGGATCATGACCTTCACGATGATCTGGAAGGGCGAGGCGCCCATGCTCAGCGCCATCTCGATGATGTTGGGGTTGAGCTCTCTGAGGCTGCTCTCAACGAGCCTTGCCACGAAGGGGAAGGCGGCGATGACCAGCGGAACTATGGAAGCCGTTGTGCCGACCGTCGTTCCGACGATGAGACGGGCCAGAGGGAAGGCCATTATCATGAGGATGAGGAAGGGTATCGAGCGCAGCAGGTTAATAACCACGTTGAGCGTTCCCATCAGCCATTTAGGCAGCGGCAGTACTCCGCCCTTTTCGCCGACGACCAGCAGAACTCCCAGCGGGAGCCCGATAATGACCGCGAACAGCGTTGACAGAACCGTGACGTATGCAGTCTCCCACAGCGCAAAGGGCATATCGTTGCACAGTATCTCGACGGCCTCGCTGACTGCCTCCGAGGCTAAAAGCTTATCAAACATTTCTCTCGACCTCCTCTGCGAAAATATCGCCGCTGCGGCGCAGATACGCTATGGCGCGTTCGGCGGCATCGCTCTCGCGGGGCAGGCCGAGAAGCATCCGGCCGAAAACCTTGTCGCCTATAAAGCGGGTGGAGGCATACAGAATATTCGCGGAAATGCCCTCGTCAATGGCCATCTGCGCAATGACGGGCCTTCCGGCGGCGGCAGAGCCGTTGAAAACAAGGCGGATTATGCGTTCGTCGATGTCGGACTCAAGCAGAGCTCTCTCCTCTGGGGAGACGATGTTCTTGCCCGCGTCGGAAGCGGGGTTTGAGAACACCTTCGAGACCTCGCCCTCCTCCACGACGCTGCCGTTTTCGAGAATGGCGACGCGGGTGCATATATCCTCGATAACGCTCATCTGGTGGGTTATGATGATAACGGTGATGCCGAGGCGCTCGTTTATCTGCTTTATCAGCTCGAGAATGGAGCGTGTGGTCTTGGGGTCGAGGGCGCTGGTGGCCTCGTCGCAGAGCAGAACCTCGGGATCGGTCGCGAGCGCCCTTGCGATGGCAATGCGCTGCTGCTGGCCGCCGGAGAGCTGCGCGGGGTAGGCGTTTGCCTTGTCGGAAAGTCCGACGAGCTCGAGAAGCTCACCGGCGCGCTTTTTGGCCTCGGCCTTCTTCATGCCCGCAAGCTCGAGCGGGAAGCAGATGTTGGCAAGGCAGGTGCGCTGCATGAGCAGGTTGAAGCTCTGGAAGATCATCGTTGTTCTTCTGCGCACCTTGCGCAGCTCCTCGGCGGAGAGGGCACCGATATCCCTGCCGTTTATGAGCACCGTTCCCGAGGACGGGCGCTCGAGCATATTGATGCAGCGCACCAGCGTGCTCTTGCCAGCGCCGCTCATGCCTATGATGCCGAAGATATCGCCGTCGTTTATTTTGAGGTTTATGTCCCTGAGCGCCTCAACGCTGCCGTCGGCTCCGGCGAAGGTTTTCGATAAATGCTGTATCTCGATCATATACGTCTCCAGACCGGAATCGGTCCGTCGGCAGCAATACCGGCGAACCGTGTTCCGAAAAGATATTGTTTTTCTTACTTCTTGAGTGCGTCAAGGCTGGTCTGCTGTCCGCCGTACAGACCCATGGGCTCGACGTGGACGGTGCTGACGGAAACGATGTGGGTGCCGTTCTCGGCGTTGAAGTCGTCAAGGTAGGGGACGTGCTGGAAGTAGTTTGCGTCGACCTCGCCGCTCTCAACGACGTTGTTGGGCTGGACATAGTCGGTGTACTCGATGATGTCGAGGGTGATGTTCTTCTCGGCGAGGATGTCCTTTGCTACCTTGAGGATCTCGGCGTGGGGCGCGGGGGAGGCTGCGACGGTGATGGTCTGGCCGCTGAGTGCTGCGTAGTCTACGCTGGAGTCGAAGCCGTCGCCCGGATTTTCAACGACGCTCACGACAGAGCCGCCGTAGGTGTCGGCGATAAAGTCCGCGACCTGCTTGCTCTCGAGAGCTGCCTTGAGGGCCTTGATCTTATCGCTGTTTTCGTTGCCTTCCTTAACTGCGAGGATGTTGCCGTATGCCGAGGAGGAGCCTTCGATCGCGAGAGAATCCTTAACGGGGTTTATGTCGGCTGCGATTGCGTAGTTGGAGTTGATGATGGCGTAATCGACGTCCTGGAGGACATTGGGAAGCTGCGCGGCTTCCACTTCACTGAACTCGATATTGTAGGGGTTGTCGGTGATATCCTTGATGGTGGCGGTGATGCCGGCGTTCTCATCGAGGGTGATGTAGCCGAGGTCCTGGAGCAGGAGCAGGGCGCGGGATTCGTTGGTGGTATCGTTGGGAACTGCGATCTTGATGGTGTCGCTGTCGCTGCTGCTGCCGCCGCAGGCGGTCAGGGCGATGAGAGAGAGGGAAAGAACGGCGGCGAGAATAACGGATATTATCTTTTTCATGACATTTGTCTCCTTAAAAATTGAAATTTGATGTTGTCGGGTTTTCAGTGTCGTATACTCGTCTCAGCCGTCACATTCGGTTAAGGCTTAACAGCACTGAGTATGAAGTTTTGTGACATCGCGGCCTGCTGTGTATCTTCATTGCTGAAGCCTCCTCTCAAAAAAATAACCGGAAAGCCGTGAAGCTCTCCGGTACGGTAAGTGCTTATTGCGTTTTGAAGGACTTAGGTTTACTTATCCTTCGTGCGAGCATCGGAGAACTTTTCGGAAAAAGGCATGACAAAGCACATGCACATGCGGCACATGTACATCTCCATAGCTGCGGTAACGTTGCGCTTGCTTATCATGGCTGTTCTCCTTTCCTCGCTTTTTCCCGACTATTTGCGGGATGAGGGCATAATAGCACCGCCCGCCCGGTTTGTCAACAGCTTTTTTGAAAAATTTTTTCTCTGCCGTTTAAATATGAACCGGGTCTCTGTGAGACGGAAAGACTTGTTATATAAGGCGTTATGGTGTAAAATATACATATAATGCAAAACAGTTTAGCAAGAAAGAAGCCGTGACCGCCATGAATACGATAGAAAATTTCAAGCCCTATGAGGGCGCCGAGCCGTATATTTTCATAAGCTATGCCCACGCCGACTCGGACGAGGTGCTGCCCGTCGTCGAGGACCTGTACCGCAGGGGCTATAACATCTGGTATGACGAGGGCATCGAAGTCGGCAGCGAGTGGCAGGAGTGCATCGCCTCGCATCTGGTTGAGGCGCACCTTGTCATCGCGTTCATATCCAATGCCTACATAAAGTCCGATAACTGCCGCCGTGAGATGCATTACGCCCTGACGAAAAGGAAAAAGACCATTAATATTTTTCTTGAGGAGACGGAGCTGTCCCCCGGTATGGAGATGCAGATAGGCAATATATTCGCGCTCATGAAATATACCTACCCGAGCGAAGAGTATTTTTACGAAAAGCTCTATGAGGCGCCGCTGCTGAGCAGTGAGAATTTCCGCGGCGCCGTCAGAGAATACGAGCCCGTCCCCAAGCCGAAGAAGGCAAAGCCGAAAAAGGCTCCCAAGTCCGATAAAAAGCGAAAGCTCATAGGCTGGACCGCCGCCGTGGCTGTCGCCGGGCTTATTATCGCGGGGCTCACGGTCGGGTATTTCACCGGCTTTCTGGAGCGCGTTTTCACCCCGACGGCGGAGGTGAGCGAGCTTAACCCGAATACGGTAGCCGAGTTTGAAAACGAGATATTCGAGCAGGCGGCAAGGGAATACACCGGCATCTCGACCGGCGATATCAGGGTCGGCGACCTGCAGGGTCTGACGGCGCTGTACGTCTGCGGCGATAAATACTGGTTCGACGAGCCCGCCGCGGTCGGGGAAAGCGCGGGCGCTGTCACCGTGACCGACCGGCAGGGAAATGAGCATACCGCCGCGCAGGGAACGGTGCGCACTCTGAGCGATCTTGCGTATTTTCCGGATCTGCAGACCCTGTGGCTGAGGTATCAGCCGCTGAGCTCGCTGTCGGATATGCCGGACTGCGGCGTCGTCTACCTGAACGTCGGGAACAACCGGCTGGCCTCGCTGCAGGGCGTGGGAAACCTCCCGCTGCTGCGCAGCCTGAATGCCGGGGGTAATCGCCTGACCGAGCTCGGGGATCTCAACAAGTGCCAGCAGCTTACCAAGGCCGTGCTGGCAGGCGGCACGGTAACGGATTTTGACGCGTTCAAGCCCCTGTCGGGAATACGCGAGATAAGCGTTTCAAACTGCACTCTCAGCGACGTCAGCCAGGTGCTCGACCACAGCTCCCTGCGCGTGTGCGCCTTTGATAACTGCGACCTGCGCGGCAGCTTTTTCAAGAGCTTTGACCGCGAAAGGGCCATAACGGAGCTCAGCCTCGTAAACTGCCGCCTCGATTCGCTGGCGGGCATCTCCGATTTCACCGGACTTACCGAGCTTCGGCTCACCGGAAGCAGAGGTATTAGCGACTGGTCGGAGCTTGAGAGCCTGACGGGACTCAAGAGGGTGTATGCCGACAGCGAGCTGGCCGCAGAGCTTCGCGGGCTTTCGGCATCGGCCGGCTTTGAGCTCATCATAGAGTGACAG
>CALZAG010000060.1 GCA_945613045.1 uncultured Clostridia bacterium
AATTGCGCAGCGCCTTCATCTGCCACCGGCAGCGGCGCCGCGCAATTCTCGAATTAGATAAATAGCCATCAAAAGCGTCTGATAAATCAGACGCTTTTGACGAGCAAAGTGAGGTTTTTTGTGAATTATCTCTCACAAAAAACGTGGCGTTTTGAAGCGCAAAAAGTCCGACGGACTTTTTGGCGCTGAATGGGGCAATTTTAAGGAAATGTGATATGACTTATACGGAAGTTACGATAGAATGTGCGCCGGAGGATATCGACTCTGTCTGCGACCGGCTGACCGCCATGGGATGCGGCGGCTTTGTCATTGAAAACGAGGCCGATCTCAAGGATTTTCTTGAGAACAACCGCCGCTACTGGGACTATGTTGACGAGTCTCTGCAGCAGCGCTACGCGGGGCTGTCGCGGGTAAAGTGCTACCTTGAGGACAACGGGGACGGGCAAAAAATGCTTACCGCGCTCAGGGCTCAGTTTGACCTGAGCACAAAGACCGTGCGCGACAGCGATTGGGAGAATAACTGGAAGAAATTCTACAAGCCGCTTGAGATAGGAGAGCGTTTTCTCGTCGTTCCCGAGTGGGAGGAAGCGTCTGCCGGGGGCAGAGTAAATCTCCGACTCGACCCGGGGCTCATGTTCGGCACCGGTAGCCATGCGACCACGCGTATGTGCCTTGCCGCGCTTGAAAAATACGTGGGAGCGGGCAAAAAGGTGCTCGATCTCGGCTGCGGCAGCGGCATCCTCGGCATAGGCGCGCTGGTGCTCGGGAGCGACAGCTGCGTCGGCTGTGACATCGACCCCAAGGCGCCCGACATCGTCATGGAAAACGCCGCGCTCAACGGCATAGGCGGGGACAGGATGCGAGTTCTTGCCGGCGACATTATCGGTGACAAAACGCTCCGCAAAAACCTCGGCGGCGCTTATGATATCGTGCTTGCAAACATCGTTTCCGACGTTATAATACCGCTTGCGCCCCATATCCGCGGCTTCATGGCGGACAAGGCCGTTTTCATCACCTCCGGCATCATAGACGGCAGGGAAGCAGAGGTCGAAAAAGCCCTGAAAAACGCGGGCTTTGAGATAGCCGCGCATTATCACGAGGAGGAATGGCACTGCTTTGAGTGCAGATAATATGAAAAGGCCGCAGCGCTTTGTACCGTCAGGTATAAAGCGCTGCGGCTTCAGTGCGTTTTACGACGGTCCTGCGGCTTATTCCCACAGGCGGTCGGGGTAGACGCCTCTTGCTTTCATATCGGCTATGGCGGCCCTCACGCTGCCGAGATCCTCGCGGTAGGTCATGCCGTACCAGGTCTCGTTGCAGTCGAGCATCCTGACGCTCGCGGAGCCCTCCATAAGCTGCTCATTGGCGACAAAGGGCAGAAAATACTCGCATTTGAGCGGGTTCTCTGTGAGACCGCGGTCAAGAAAGGCGGGGAACCTTGCATTTAGCTCCTCCAGCATCCGCGGCGAGAAGCCCCAGAAGTTCATCGACACCGTAACGTCGCCGGAGAGGGGGATAAAGCTCTCCCCGTCCTCGGTGTAGGCGGCGTCATCGCCGCGCTTTTCGATGTGGGTGCGCTCGGTGATGCCCTTGAGAAAGCCGTTTTCGACCTGGCATACGCCGCGGGCGACATAGCCGTTCTCGGTCACGGTGTTGCGCAGCTTATAGCCAACCATCGCGTACTCCGAGGCCGGCCTGTCCTCCTTGAGGAAGCCGTATATCGCCTCATATGCGCCCGCGCCGTAGAAATCGTCGGCGTTTATGACCGCGAAGGGGCCGTCGACCGCGCCGCGGCAGCACAGCACCGCGTGACCCGTGCCCCAGGGCTTTTCGCGCCCCTCGGGAACGCGGTAGCCCTCGGGCAGCATATCAAGCTGCTGGTACACATACTGCACGTCGAAATACTTCTCCATGCGGCGACCCACGGCGTCCCTGAAGCTGTCCTCGATCTCGTGTTTTATGATGAAGGCTATCTTCTTGAAACCTGCCCTTCGGGCGTCGAACAGCGAAAAATCAATGATGGCGTGGCCGAGATCGTCAACGGAGGTTATCTGCTTGAGCCCACCGAAGCGGCTGCCCATGCCGGCAGCCATTATAACAAGCGTCGGTTCCGCCATGACTCACTCCTGCGCGCCGAGGTCGAGCTCGTTTATGCCCATGCCGACGGAGATCGTGCGTATGGCCTCGAAGGTCTTGGCCTGCGCGAGCTCAAGGCCGGCGTTCATCGCCTCGTCGGAAAACTCCTTAACGTCGTCGGGGAGCTTGACGACGGTCTCGGTGGTGATGTCGAACACAAAGTGCTTTTCCTCGGGGTCGGAGATCTTTATGCTCAGATACAGAACGGCATAGCCGTTCCACTCGTCGGGGAGCTTCGCGGAGACCTTACCGGACTGGGTGAGACTGAGCTCCGAGCTCATACCGGTGTCCAGCATGCTGTTGAGCTTCACGGTTTTAAAATCAACAAATTCCAACTTCATTGTCCTACCTCTTACATGGTTCTTTTTTTGCCGACGAAGAACGCGGCCATAAGTCCGGGGCCGCAGTTTGAGCCGATGGTCGTGCCGATATAGGTGTAAAACACATCCCGGAAGCCGAACAGCTCCTTTATCTCCTCGCCGAAGGCCTCGGCCTCCTCGGGGATATCCGAGTGGCAGATGTAAAGGGTCTGGTTCCCGGGCTCGACGCATAACTCGCGGATGATGCTGTGTATGCGCTCAATGGTGTGCTTTTTTCCGCGCTCCTTGGCCTGCACGATGAGATGACCCTCAAGGTCGAGATTCAGGATGGGCCATATGTTCAGCGCCTTTGCGACGACCATACCCGTTTTGCTGACTCTGCCGCTGCGGTAAAGATAGGTCAGATCGCCGGTGGTGTAATAGGTGTTTATGTGGCTTTTTATCTTCTCAAGCTGCCGGACGCATTCGTCTATGCCGCAGCCGGAGTCACGCATATCGGCCGCCATAATTGCAAGCATACCGTAGCCCACGGACGCGAGGGTGGAGTCGATGACGCGTATCTGGGCATCGGGATGCTCCGCTGTTACGAGCTCCGCGGCCTGAACGGCGCTCGACCATGTTCCGGATATGCCGCTGCCCAGAGAGATGTGCAGTATGGGCTTTTTCTGCTCAAGCAGAGGCGTCCAGAACTCTGTGAAATTATATGGCGTGACCTGACTTGTCTTTGTCAGCGCGCCGTTTCTCATTTTCTCATAGAAGATCTTCAGGTCGGCAGGGTTCATGGTATCGAAGTGATCTTCGCCGTCAAGGGTGTAGCTCATGGAGACGGGGAAGATCTCTCTGCTGCGGCAGAAATCCAGGGAAAGGTCGCAGCCGGAATCGGTGCATACGATGAATTTTGCCAAGGTGAAACTCACTTCCTTAGTAATGATATCGGCATTATTTTACTCTATATCGGCGGATTTGACAAGGTCGATTTTATTCGTCGGCAGAGCCATACTGCCTTTGCCGACGAGAAGGTTAGCGCTTCACTCCGCGAGGCATAATAACAGCTTGAGACCGGCGTCAAAAGACGCCGGTCAGGTAAGCTGTGTGTCGCTTATGCCTTTCCTATCACAGTCCCGGGAGATCTTTCCGCGATCAGGCTGAGGACAGCCTCGACGTCCTCCTTTTCCATGCGGATTTCCGCGAGCTCCTTACCGGCGGAAACGAGCACAAGGTAGCAGTCGGCAAAGCAGGCCGTGCCGCAGCACATCTTGCCCGTGGCCTCGCGCACGCGAAGAAACGCCCGCTCAAGCTCGCCGTAGGGCAGAGTCACGTTCTTGAGACCGGATCTGAAATGCACGGCTTCCCCGTCTAATCTCAGTTTTCCTATCTTTACCGGATTTTCATTGTTGTTCATATTCTACACCTCACAATACGGTTATTCTGCGTCCGCTGGATTCTATCAGCCCCTCCTCGCGCATGAGACGCAGCTCACGCATGAGGCTCGTTCTGTCAATGCAGAGGTAGTTTGCAAGCTGGGAAAGGCTCAGCTCCGTTTCAAAGCTGCGGCTGTCGGTCTTCTCCTCGAGGTATTCAAAATAGCTCATGAGCTTCTGCCGAACGGTCTTTTTGCTTATCATATTGATGCGCAGCGCCAGCATCTGGGCCTTCTTTGCGGACAGGTGGAAAAGATTTTTGTTTATCATCGTATGGTGCTCGCAGGCGTTTGAGCAGCGCCCGTAAATGGAGCTCATTTTGATGAACATGACGGTGCAGTCGGAATCGGCCTCCGCGACGTAGCCGAGCCCGCTGTATGGCAGGGCAAAGACCTCTCCGAAGATATCATTCGGGCCGTAGTTTTCAAGCAGGGTGTACTCCCCCTCGCTGTCAACGCAGTAGAGGTGGGCCTTGCCCGTGAGCAGTACGCAGAGGTATTTTATCTCCTGCTCGTAAACGAGAATGGTGTCGCCCTTTTTGAATCTGCGCAGCTCGGGGGAAAAGCAGCTCATCATGGCGTCGACGCTGGCGCAGCTTATGTCCTTGAAAAGCTCGACATTCTGTAGATCCAT
Source organism: uncultured Clostridia bacterium (assembly GCA_945613045.1). GTDB lineage: Bacteria > Bacillota > Clostridia > Oscillospirales > Oscillospiraceae > F23-B02. The sequence continues at coordinate 4,511 of CALZAG010000060.1, forward strand.
TATGTACTCCTCCGGTAAATCTCTATTTTTATTAATTATATCATAGTTGTGTGGTATATGCCACAGATTTTTTAGAAAAAATTAGGTAATATATAATCGTATTATCATGATATATATCAGGAGGTTTATTATGTACTGCACGCGCAATGTTACCGCCGATCTCGTCTGGGTCGGCGCAGATGACCGCCGCCTCGCCTGCTTCGAGGGCGTCTACGGCGTTCCCGACGGCGTTTCCTACAACTCGTATCTTCTCCGCGACGAAAAAACCGTTCTGTTTGACACTGTTGACAAGGCCGTAGGCCGCACATTTTTTGAAAATGTCGCCCATGAGCTGCAGGGCAGAAAGCTCGACTACCTGGTCGTATCCCATATGGAGCCCGACCACGCCGCGACGATAGAGGAGCTGACGCTGAGATACCCCGAGGTATGCATCGTCTGCAACGACAAGATAAAGACCATGCTGGGTCAGTTCTTCACCCTATCCGACGGTCTTAAGTACCACATTGTCAAAGAGGGCGACACCCTCAGCACCGGCCGTCATGAGCTTACCTTTGTCATGGCGCCCATGGTACACTGGCCTGAGGTCATGATGACCTATGACACCACCGACAAGATACTTTTCTCCGCCGACGCTTTCGGCACCTTCGGCGCGCTCAACGGACATCTGTTCAACGACGAGGTCGATTTCTTCGCCGACTACGTTGACGAGGCCCGCCGCTACTACACCAATATCGTCGGCAAATACGGCGCGCAGGTGCAGTCCGTGCTCAAAAAGGCCGCCGGCCTTGAGCTTAATTATGTCTGCCCCCTCCACGGCTTCGTGTGGCGCAGCCACTTCGGCGATTTCCTCGAGAAGTACCTGCTCTGGAGCTCCTACACTCCCGAGGAAAAGGGCGTCATGATCGCATACGCCTCCGTTTACGGACATACCGAGAACACCGTGAACATACTCGCCTGCAAGCTCGCTGAGCGCGGCATAAAGGTCAAGGTTTTCGACACCTCCGTCACCCCCGCCTCCTACATACTCTCCGACGCCTTCCGCTACAGCCATCTGGTGCTGGCCTCCACGACCTACAACGCCGGCATTTTCGTGACGATGGAAAACCTCATCCACGATATCGTAAACCACAATCTCCAGGGCAGAAAGATCGCCCTGCTCGAAAACGGCTCATGGGCGGCAGCCTCCGGCAGGCTCATGAAGGAAGCGCTCTCCAAGCTGCGCGGCACCGAGTTCATCGGAGAGACCGTTTCTCTCAAGTCCGACATCACCGAGCCTCAGCTGGCCGAGCTTGACGCTCTTGCCGACGCCATAGCCGCCGATATCCGTCCCGTTGTCGCCGTAACGGCCGAACCCGTCGAGGCCGGCGCTCTGAACGTTGACAACAAGGTGTTCAATAAATTCAGCTACGGCGTCGAGGTCCTCACCACCCGCGTCGACGGCAAGGACTACGGCTGCATAATAAACACCGCCGGCCAGGTCGCCTCCTGCGACCCCAAGAAAATAACCATATCCGTCATCAAAAAGAACAACACCTGCGATATGGTCGCAAAGGCGGGCAAGTTCAACATCTCCATCCTCACCGAGGAAACCCCCTACAGCCTGTTCCAGCACTTCGGCTTCCAGTCCGGACGCGACGTTGACAAGTTTGCCGACTTCACGGATATCGACCGTATGTCGAACGGTATCCCCTATGTCACAAAGTATACCAATGCCGTCCTCTCCTGCGAGGTCATCGACGTAAAGGACGTCGAGACCCAGATGCTTTACATCGCAAATGTCGTCGAGGCCAAGGTGCTGTCCGAGGACAAGAGCTGCACCTACGCCTACTATCACGCCCACATCAAGCCCAAGAAGAATCCCGCTCCCGCTCAGGGCGAGGGCTATGTCTGCAAGGTCTGCGGCTACTTCCACGAGGGAAGCGAGCTGCCCGCGGACTTCGTCTGCCCCCTGTGCAAGCACGGTCCTGAGGACTTCGAGCACGTCGTTCCCGTCGTCAAGGAGAAGGTCAAGGGCTATGTATGCACCATCTGCGGCCATTTCGAGCCCTGCGAGGGCGAGCTGCCCGCGGACTACACCTGCCCGCTCTGCCACCACGGACCCGAGGACTTCGAGCCCGCCGAGCAGTAAGACCGTTCATTTAAGGTTAATATGCAAAAAGTCCTGCCGCAAGGCAGGACGTTTTGCATATTCATCTGACAAAAATCATTACGGCGGTGAAGATAACGCCGAGTATGAACATGACCAGCAGGCCGAGCTTGCTTGGCTTTTTCACCTGCACGGGCGTGATGAACAGCGCGCCGTTAATAAGGAGCAGCAGGGTGTAGGCCAGCGGAAAGTGCGCGCCCAGAAGGCTCCGGAAGCAGAACAGCAGGGGCACCGTCAGCGCCGAGGTCGTGATGGGAACTCCGAGATAATGCTTGCGCTTTTCGCACGTCTGCTGCTGGCGGGTCTCCTCGGTGACATTGTAATATGCAAGCCTTATAAGCCCGGCGAGGGCAAACAGCGCCATGATCGCCAGCTGCCACCATTTATCCGCGCCTATACTCACGCCGATCACGAAAGGAAGGACGCCGAAGCAGACGATATCGCTCAGTGAGTCGAGCTGGATACCAAAACGCTTTTCCTCCTCGTTTCTATCCTTTTTCGTGCGGGCAACGATGCCGTCGAACATATCGCATAAACCCGAAAACATAAGACAGATGACAGAGGCGATAAGCTTGCCCTCAAAGGCAAGGCCGATGCCGATCACCGACGACAGCATACCTATAAAGGTCAGCCATACGGTGTAGTTGTAAAAACCGATCAAAATAACATCTCCAAAAATTTGTTGCCGACTGATTATAACGCAGAGCCCTGATGCGCTGTTATAACATCCGCACGGCGGGTATTATAACACGATTTGACACTAATGTTCAAGCTATTTCGACATTCTTTTATCAATTGCCGATTTTTCTATGCAGATCGTTGAATCGGTGTTATAATATATACAGAATATACAAAAAGAAGATGAAGCATCGGAGGATTATTCTATGGCACTTACAGATTTAAAATATGCTCAGTACCTAAAGATCCTGCATGAGGAGCTTATCCCCGCGATGGGCTGCACCGAGCCGATCGCCATGGCATATGCCGCAGCGAAGGCCAGAGAGGTCCTCGGCGCTCTGCCGGATAAGATCGATATAGTCATAAGCGGGAATATCATCAAGAACGTCAAAAGCGTTATAGTGCCCAACACGGGCGGGCTCAAGGGCATCACCGCCGCGATAGCAGCCGGAGCGGTGGCTGGCAATGCCGACAGGCAGCTTGAAGTTCTGGCGGACGTCAAAGAGGACGAGATACCCAAAATCGCGCAGTTCATGGAAAGCTGCGCCATGGCCGTCATGAAGTCCGAGAGCGATAAGCTGCTGGATATCGACCTGCATATGTACAGGGGCAGGGACAATGTCCGCCTGCGAATAACCGATTTTCACACGAACATAGTGCTAATCGAGAAAAACGGACAGGTGCTCCTTAAAAAGGAAAGCACGTCGGCCGACGGCGGCGAGACCGACCGCGGCGTGCTGAACGTGCGCGATATAATCGAGTTTGCCGAGAGCGTCGACATTGAGGACGTGCGTGATCTTCTGGAAAAGCAGATAGAGTATAACTGCGCCATCAGCGAGGAGGGACTGCACGGCGAGTACGGCGCCTCGGTCGGAAAGACCCTTCTTGAGACCCGCGGCGAGGATGTGCGCGTCCGCGCAAGGGCGCAGGCCGCCGCCGGCTCCGACGCCCGCATGAGCGGCTGCGAGATGCCCGTCGTCATAGTTTCGGGGAGCGGCAATCAGGGCATGACCGCCTCGCTTCCCGTTATCGTGTACGCCAGGGACATGGGCGCGAGCCACGAGCGGCTGCTGCGAGCTCTCGTGGTGTCAAACCTCATCACCATCCACCAGAAAACGCCCATCGGCAGGCTGTCGGCCTTCTGCGGCGCGATATCCGCCGGCTGCGGCGCGGCCGCCGGCGTCGCGTGGCTCACCGACGGCACATATGAGGCCGTATCAGCCACCATCACCAATACCCTCGGCATGATCTCCGGAACCGTGTGCGACGGGGCAAAGCCCTCCTGCGCCACAAAGATCGCCTCTGCGGTCGAGGCAGGACTTCTGGGCTTCGACCTTTACGAAAAGGGCAAGGGCCTCCACGGCGGCGACGGCATACTGAAGGACAACGTTGAAAAAACCATAGAGTCTGTCGGTCAGCTTGCCCGCGAGGGTATGCGCGAAACGGATACCGAGATCCTCGATATAATGCTTGAAGACTGAAAAAGAGCTGCTTTTAAGGGCGGTGTTTTAAGACAGCGGGGTAGGGGCGGGCATCGCTCGTCCGCGGACGGCCAATGGCCGCCCCTACAGTGCTTTCTTATCTCA
>CALZAG010000061.1 GCA_945613045.1 uncultured Clostridia bacterium
AAATCGTGTAACACCCATAAGGTGTTCGAGGGTTCAAATCCCTCCTTCTCCGCCATAACTGGACACCAGTTTTGATACAATGGGTATCATGGTTGGTGTTCAGTTTTTTATTTTCCTTTTGAAATATGAAAATGTAAAATGGCTCGACAAATCAGACTTTGTAGCAACAGCGGGTTGCTTGATTATATAATATTACCCGTGCTATAATTTTTACGAGGAGATGATTTTTATGGATACAAAAGATGTTTTACTCGAACTACGAACAAGAGAAGGCCTGTCACAAGATGAACTTGCAGAAAAAATCCATGTTACCAGACAAGCAGTATCCCGTTGGGAAAATGGTGAAACAACCCCAAATACTGAGACGCTGAAATTGCTCTCATCTTTTTTTGATGTTTCAATTAATACATTGCTGGGTTCTCCAAGGCAACTTATATGTCAATGCTGTGGTATGCCACTTGATGATACTGCCATTAGTAAAGAACCAAATGGTGATTTTAATGAGGAGTATTGCAAGTGGTGTTATGATGATGGTAAGTTCAAATATACCAGTATGGAACAGTTGATTGAATTTTGTGTAGAACATATGGCAAATGAGAATTGGCCTGCTGAGCAGGTACGGGCGCATATGGAATCAGTTGTTCCAAAACTAAATCATTGGAAATAAGAATAATATAATTTCTGTGAAAATAGGTCAACATATTCCAGTATATCGAGGGCTTTCATTTCTAAGCGTATTGAGATTTAATGGTGCGCACCTTTTAACGATATCTCGAACTTTGTAACGAAAGGTCGGCAGGGTGTGCATTTGGTATTATGGCTGCACTCAGCTATAAAGCAATTTTGCAAACTGCTCTTGATTTTTTCGCGCTAATTGGTTACAATGAAGCATGCACGAATTATATGGGGGTTCGTCTATGGCTAAGCTCGTATCCAAAATCAAAGAAATCTGGCACGACAGAAAAAGAATACTGGGTATGCCTATTTCGTTCACAAGATATGCCCTCAGCGAGGATCGCCTCTTTTTAAAGCGCGGTATCCTGAACATCAGGCAGGATGAGGTCGTGCTGTACCGTGTCCGTGACCTGCGCGTTTCGATAAATCTCTGGCAGCGCTTGTTCGGTGTCGGCACCGTCACCGTTGTTTCGACAGATAAGAGCGTTCCCGAGCTGGTGCTGAAAAATATCCGCCAGCCCAACGAGGTCAAGGAGCTTATCCACGAGTATGTCGAGAAGATGAAGATCGCCCGCCGTATGCGCGTCGGCGAAATGAGCATGGATATCGACGACGACTCCATCGACTTTGAGGATAATAACTAAGTCCTCCTCAGCACTAAAACAGCATCATACGGAAGCGTATCGAAGTGGTCATAACGGGCCTGACTCGAAATCAGGTAGTCCTCACGGGCTCGTGGGTTCGAATCCCACCGCTTCCGCCACGAAAAAAACCTCTTTTGTCTACCAAGACAAGAGAGGTTTTCTTATGGCTTTCATACTATGCCGAAACGTGCTATTATAGCTATTAAAAAAACAGAGAATTTATCATCATCGACAGGCTTGAATTTAAAAGACAGCAAGAAAAGTCGAGAGTATTCCCACTCTTTCTGCGATAATGGCTTTGTCAGGAGGAGGTGATAAAGTGACGGAAAAGATTTTGGCAGTACAGCAGATGCAGGATTATATTGAGGCGCACCTTTCAGAAAAAATCACATTGTGCGACCTTTCTGGTATGGCAATGTATTCTCCTTTTTATTGCGCGCGAATATTTAAGGAGCTGACGGGTCTTGCACCGGCAGATTACATCAGGCGGCTTCGGCTGTCCCGTTCCGCATTGCGTTTGCGCGATGAACCATGCAGGGTGATCGACTTGGCTTATGATACTGGCTACGACAGCGTAGACGGCTATCAGAGAGCGTTTCGCAACGCATTCGGTTGTAATCCCTATGAATATGCAAAGTCTCCTGTTCCGCTTCCACTTTTCACCCCATATGGCGTGAAATTCAGAACATTGTGGAAGGAGCGAGAAACAGTGGAACACATTGCAAATGTTTTTATTCAAGTCATTGAAAAGCCCGAACGCAAGGTCATTATCAAGCGTGGAAAGACGGCGAAGGAATACTGGGGCTATTGTCAGGAGGTCGGCTGCGATGTCTGGGGCATTCTGACCAGCATGAAATCTCTTTGCGGGGAGCCGGTTTGCCTGTGGCTGCCGGAGAAATACCGGAAACAGGGTACTTCGGAATATGTACAGGGTGTTGAGGTGGCAATTAATGATACCGGCATCATCCCCGATGGGTTTGATGTCATTACCCTGCCTGCTGCAAAATACCTGATGTTTCAGGGAGAGCCGTTTGAGGAGGAAAACTATTGTCAGGCCATTGAAACGGTGCAGGCTTCTATGGAGAAATACGACCCATCGGTCATTGGGTATGCGTGGGACAACTCGAATCCGCGCATTCAGTTGGAACCTCGTGGCGAGAGAGGCTACATTGAACTAAAGGCGATCCAGCCTGTTTGACAAGCTGAAAGACCTGATGCATTTTTTGCATCAGGTCTTTTTAGGTTTCAGTATGCTGAAATACGCCGGAACAGCTTGAAATGCTGCGTCATGAGTCCTCGCCGAGCCGCCCGAGAGACCAAAGCCGGAGCGAGAGGTATTTGTTCAGGCAGGCGCCTTCCTTTTGCAGCATGTAGTGCACCCCGCCGACGGTGAACACAAGGGCGCTGCCGCCGCGGAGGATCTCCATTTTTACTATTAAGGAAAAATCGAAACGGTATTCCCCGATCGAGAGCGCGTCGGCGGAGCTGTACAGACGTCCTGTGAGCAGCAGAGTCTTACGGAAGTTTTCTCCGGTCTCAAAGAGCTGAACATCCTCGTCGTGAAAGAAGCGGCCTTGCTCAAACAGCTCACGGTAGACCTCAAGCTGCAGCTTTTCCCAGTCCTGTATCGTCGAGACGAGCCGGGGCTGCCCGTGCAGATAGCCGTATCTGTCGTAGAGCATTGAGTATCCGCAGCGGCATATCACGCGGCTCCCTTTTGCGCGGAGCGTATCGATGCCGCGGCAGCGCGGACAGGTGTCATAGTATCTGGTGATATCACGTATGCCGTGCCGAAGCCTGAACGGCTGCATGAAGCGGCGCTGATCCTCATAGGCGTCAACGTACAGGTCCTCCCGTATGTGCTCGAGCAGCTCATCGGCCGAGAGCTGACGCAAATCTTCCGGGGAGTACTCGTTTACGATGCCTGAGCTGAAAAGTCTCCCGCCGTTCATGTAGTCCTGCCAGCGCGGCTGCTTGAAAAAGCCTCCTGAGGTCCTGAAGGTGACGAGCCTGCAGCCGAGTTTTTTGGCCAGCTTCGCCGTTGCCGGAGCTATGGGCATTGTCTTCCCGTTGTGGCTTATACGCCCCTCGCAGAACAGAAGTATACTGCTGCCGCCGCGGACACGGCGTATCATGTCCATGACCTCCGAGGGCTTCAGCGCGCCCTTGTTCACAGTTATCGGATCGAGCAGCTCCTTGAACAGCCTGCCCAAAAGGCCCATGCCGAGAATGTGCTTGCTGGCAACGAAGTAAAGGTGGTCGCTTATGTATGCGCTCACAGCCGTGAAATCAAGGTCTGTGGTGTGGTTCGAGAGTACGAGCACGGGTTCACCGTAGCGCTTGGGCTTGGCCTTTATGCCGAAGGCGAAAAAGGCAACCAGACGGAAAACAGGAAGCAGGGCACTGTAAATGCGGTCGCAGCGCCGGTCTGATGTCTGCCGGCTCATCGGTCGTGCACCCCGGCCGAAAGCTCATCGGCGGCGCCTGTATATCGCTTTTTAAATATGCTGAGCCTGAAAAGAAAAATGTTGTATGCGATGAGAAGGAAGGCATATACACCGAGCATTATGAGCGTATGCTGCAGGCTGGAGGCGGCAAAGCCCATTGTCAGCAGCAGCGGCGCGAGCATCACGAGCGAGGGGATATTCTGCAGCACGATATTGGACGCGGCGGGAGTGACATAGTTCGGGTCTATCTCGCGCAGGAGTATCATGCCGGTGCTGACGGTGCCGGTGACAGTGCCAAAGTTTGTAAGAAAACTCTCAAGCTCATAGCCTTTATAGGTGTGTCTGGTCGCGGCCTTGACATAGAAGAAGGTGACGGCGGTACCGCAGACGCAGGTGATGATTAGCAGCGGGAGGTTCATGTATATGTCCTCAAAGTCTATCGCGACAACGCCTGCCACGATCATCAGGTCGAACATGAAGCCGCTGATCCTGTCCATAAGGTTGTTATTAATGTATGCACGTTTGACCACACCTTTTTTTCTGAGCAGGTTCAGCAGTACTTTCATCAGGAAACCGAAAAGCAGCGCCCAGAGGAAATTCAGACCCCATGCGAGATCCTCCACGGCGGAGACGCCTGTCGCGCTGAGCAGGCGCATGAAAAGCTGCGCCAGGGTGTAGCCGAGGATAACAAAGCAAAGCTGCACCGACAGCTTGTCTATGGACTCGGAATCGGGAATCTCGTTTTCATATTCTTCCGTGTCCGACGCGCAGGCCTGGGAAAGGTTCCGGAGAGGAGAGTATTTGCCCTTGCGTATCAGCGCATTGAGATAGATGACGCCTATAACGCTGCCGACGATAAAGCCTATCGCGGCGACAGCCAGACCGTATGAGGCGCCGCCGCCGAAGCCGTAGGCAGTCTCATACTTGCTGCCCCAGCTGAGCGCGCTGCCGGTGCTCTGGCCGAAGCCCATCGGCAGGATCAGGCCGGCGGCGTAGAAGTATTCGGCGATAAAAAAACCGGCGACGGAGATAACAAGGCCGATCACCGCCTGTATCAGATAGGAGCTCGCCATTATGGCGCCGCTCTCGACGATCTTGACAGATGAAACTCTGCGTTTGCTCTTGGCGGTCTTGAGCGCGAGCGCCGCAAAGCCTATACCGAGGCAGTGGTATGTGATGATCTGCATCACGGAGCTGTCTATAAAGCTGTTGACCGCGGGAACGGTTTTGAGAATAAGCACAAGTGCTCCGCCGATAAGCGCCGAGGGTATGTACAGCTTCTTTATGAACGGCACCTGTGTCCTGATTATGTTTCCGAGCAGCATCGCGATGAACAGTATCGCAAGCTGATTAAACAGTGTCCATACATGCGAATCCGAAAAGACAACGGCATGAGTCATGGCTGATATCCATCCTTATCTGCGGCGTTCCCCGGCCAGAATACGGGGGAATGCTGCAAAATGCTTTGTTTTGCCCAAACGGAATTGTATCATGCGCCGCGGTGAACGTCAACAAACGGAGCAGGAAAAGTTTACGGACGGTGCATAATTACATACTCCTGACAAGTGAAAAAAGCTCACGTCCTTCGGGACATAAGCTTTTTCGCTGCGGCTTAAAAGGCAGGAAGAAATCTTACCGCGCAGCTTTTTTCGCCGCGCTTTATCAGGCAGATCTTTTCCTCATTTGCGTTGGACGCACCGGAGCGTTCGGGCAGTGCGATCTCGGGCTCGTCGCGCTCCGTCACCCGCTGCCAGACCTTTTCAAAATTTTCAAGTTCCATATACTTCACCGCCGTATTTTATGCTGCGGCTTGAAAAGCTGTGCATAATATGAGATAATATCCGCATTGCTAATATTAGCTGACGGATAGCGAATTCTTAAATTTGAGGTGTGATATGCCCAGATTTTTTATGCTTGGAACGAACAAATTCGGCGGGACGGCGATAATACGCGGCCGCGACGCCGAGCATATAAAGGTCCTGCGCCTTCGCCCGGGCGAGGACATGACCATTTGCGACGGCAAAGGCACGGACTATAAATGCCGCCTTATCCGCTCGGACAAGGACGAGGCGGAGGCTGAGATAATCGAGGTGCTGCCGTGCCCGGCGGAGCCGACGGTATCCGTGCGCGTTCTGTGCGGCCTGCCCAAGGGCGATAAGACCGATTATATCATTCAAAAATCAGTTGAGGCCGGAGCGGCAGAGATCATATTCTTTGATTCCGCGCGAGTGATCCAGCGCACCGACGGCGTTTCCAAGAAGCTCGAGCGCTGGAACAGGATATCCGAGGAGGCCGCAAAGCAGTCGGGCCGCGGCATCATACCCGAGGTCAGGTGGCTCGGAAGCTTTGTCGAGGCGCTCGACGCGGCAAAGCAGACCGGGGAGGCCTTTTTCATGTACGAAACGGGGGAGCGGGAGAGCTTTTCCTCGGCACTGTCAAACGCGAAAAGCCTGAAGACCGCCGCGATAATCACCGGCCCCGAGGGCGGCTTTGAGCGCGTGGAGGCCGATATGGCGCGCGCCTGCGGTATGCACATCTGCTCCATGGGCAAGCGTATCCTTAGATGCGAAACTGCCCCCATAGTGGCGCTCACTGCGCTGATGTACGAAAGCGGAAATCTGGAATGACGCAGAGAAGCAAAAAACTTGTCAAATACGTTGTCCCGACCATACTCAGCAGCGTAAGCTACTTCCTGTTCACGATAATTGACGGTATATTTGTCGGGCAGGGCGTAGGCACGAACGCACTGGGCGCGGTGAACATCGCCTTCCCCTTTGTCATGGTGGTGTGCGCGTGCTTCATGCTGACCACCATCGGCGGCGTGACCGTTGTCGCCATCCGCCTCGGCAGGGGCGACGAAAAGGGAGCAAACGAAGCCTTCATGCACTCCCTGACGGCAACGATGCTGGTGGCCGCGGCGCTGTGCCTTACCGGTACTCTGCTAACCCCGCTGCTGTGCAGGCTCCTCGGCGCAAACGACACGTTTTACCAGTATGTCTATGACTATATTTTCTGGTATTCGGTGTTCATAATACCCTCGGGACTTGCAAGCGCCATGCACGGCTTCTGCCGCAACGACGGCTCGCCCATTTTAGTGTCGGCGGCGGTCATCGTCGGCGCGCTGTGCAATATTTTCGGAGACTGGTATCTCATATTCCCCATGCAGATGGGGCTCAAGGGCGCGGCCATAGCCACGGGCGTTTCACAGACGATAAGCCTGCTGGTCGTGCTGCCGCATTTCATCCTCAAAAGGGGCAGGCTCCGCGCCGGAGGCTTCAGACCCGACGCTGCGCTTTTCAGGAAGATCGCCCTGCGCGGGCTCCCGGAATTCATTTCCCAGCTTGCCACCCCCACGGCTATCATAGCGACAAACTATGTTCTCCTTGCGAAGATCGGCGATATCGGCGTGAACGCCTTTTCCATCATCGGATATGTGGCTTCGTTCTCCGTGGCGATATTCTTCGGCACCGCCGAGGGCCTGCAGCCTCTGTTCGGCCGCTGCTACGGCGCGAAAAACGAGGCCGATCTTAAATATTACTTCCGCTCGGGACTTACAATAAACTTTGTCGGCAGCGTTATCATCTATATACTGCTGCTGTTTGCGGGCGAGCCCGTGTGTGTCCTGTTCGGCGCGGATACCGAAACCCTGAAGTTCACGGTGCAGAGTATGCCGAAATACGCGTGGGGCTTCTCGGTCATGGCGCTGAACACGATAATCTCCGCCTATCTTTATTCCACTAAGCGCTCTGTTCAGGCGATAATCATGAACGTTCTGCGCAGCTTCGTGTTCAACCTTTCGGTGATCCTCCTGCTGCCGGAGCTTTTCGGCGCGGACGCCGTATGGTATACCTTCGGCGTGTATGAGGCCATGGTGCTCGCCGCCGCGGTGATACTTCTGCGCCGCTCCGAAGAAAACGGTGTCGTGTTCAGATAGAAAACCGACAATCCCGAGACGAATTGTTAAATCAAAAAACCGCACCCACGGGTGCGGTTTTTCAGCGTGTCACCACTTGTTCGAGACTTTTTCGGCGAAGCCGGGGAAGTCTTTAATTTCAATGACCTTGCCGTCGTCGAGGATCGCCCTGCCGGTGAACAGGCCGAACACCTGATGCTGATCGCTCTTTATCAGGAGCACGTCGGTGCAGGAGGCGCGGTCGAGCACGGGCTTGAAGTCCATCTCAAACCTGCCGTCGTCGGAGGTGAAGGTCCACGGCTCGAGGAAGGCCTTTTCGTCGCCGGGAATGTTGAACTTTACCTGACTGAGCTTGTGCGCCTTGCCGTTATAAAACAGCATATTCTCGCTGGCGGCGGAGGTGTCGCCGAAGCCGTAGCCGATGTTCCAGCCGAAGGGAACGCCGTCGACGGCGCCGGAGGCCGAGCCCCAGTACCAAGTGTTCTTGTAGGTCCAGACGCCGCGGCCCCAGTCGAGCACCGCGAAGCTGTCCTCGGGGTCGAAAACATAGCTGCGTCCGTCATAGCTTACCTCGCCCCTGGCGCGCAGGCAGTTGATCTTCTGGTTATAGTAGAAATGACCCGCCTTTTCAAATGGCGTTGCGATGACCATGCTCTCCTCGGGCTCGCCGGTGAGCTCGACCGTGGCGTTCAGCGCACCTGCAGGGCCGAACTTCTCCATACGGGCGGTGAGGATGCGCGTGCCGGAGCCGTCGTTTTTAAAGCATATGCTGTAATTTTTGCCGTTGGCGACCGTATCGCCGACGGCGCTGGTCTCGGGCAGGCCGCGCTTTCCCAGAGGCATGAAGCACATGGGGCTTGTGGTGATCTCCCAGCCCTCCTCGAAGTTTAAAAGGCTTATCGAGTCCAGCCCCATGTAGCCGTTGTCGTCGATGGTCAGCGCCAGAGCGAAGCGGCCGTTGTTTATGAGGTAGTAGTCCCATTCCTTGATGCGCAGGGGGCTTGCCTTGATGTCGGCGCGCCTGTAAACGGGCAGGAGCTTTTTGGCGTAGCCGGCCTCGGTGAGGTTTCCGTCCTTGTCGAGCAGAGG
>CALZAG010000062.1 GCA_945613045.1 uncultured Clostridia bacterium
TCCGGCTTCAAGCGCAGGATAGCAACGGCGGCGGAGGACCGAGGTCTGGAGGTTGAATATCTTATCTGCTCGGGAGACCCCGACTCGCTTGACGGCATATACATACCCAAGCTTCATTTGGGATATCTCGACGCGACGGCTCCCCACGTTACCGAACCGAGATATTTCGGGTTTGATAGTTGTTATGTTAACCTCGGCCGCTTCTGCTCTGCGTCCCCGGACGATAAAATACGCGAGTATACGGAGAAATATCACGCCATGTACAAGAGAGCTTACGCATTTCTGGCCGCCGCAGGCGAGGTCAAGAGAGCGGAGATACCCGAGCTTATAAGCGAAAAAACCATTGATAAAGTTAAAAACAAAGCCCGCAGTGCCTTTTCGCGGGAGTTGGGCTCATGCAGAAGCCTTTCAGCGGGAGGACGAATGCGCCGGCGCTTTATCCGCTGCATAAGCTGCAAGGGCGAGCTGTGTCTCTCGGATAGCGTTCAAGAATTATGTAAACGAATCTATCTGTTGGATGACCGCTGCGGTCTTGCGGACGTTTATCTCAGGGAGATAGGCGATATCGCCCGTGAGCGCTGCGTGGAGGTCATACTGTGTCCCTCTCCCCTGTGTCCGGAGCTGCTGGACGCGGTGCTGCTGCCGGAGTACGGGCTTGGCTTTGTATCGGCGTCGGCCGCCGATATAAAAAATCCGTGGCGTCATGTCCGTCTGGACGCGCTTATACCCACGGAAAGTATGAAAGTGCACCGTCCTGAGCTGAAAAGAGCCGGGAAGCTGTACTGTGCGCTTACGGCTGAGGGCATAAATTGGCTTAAAAAGGCAAAGGAATATCATGACCTGCTCGAGAAGGCCTATAATCCCCATGTTGATTTCAAGTCGCTCAACGCTTTCTGCGACAGCGAAATCGGGCGCATCTTCGGTTGATTGCGGAAAACTGACAATGACGGCGCATCTTTGCGATGCGCCGTCACTGGTTAATACTGTTTCATTTTATCAGCAGCAGCATCCGCCCCACGGAGTAAGGCAGGAGAAGCAGAGGTACGTGCTGCAGCAGTCATCGCAGGCGCAGCAGGAGTTGTTGTAGTTCCCGCTGTACTGCTGATAATACTGGCCGTTATTCTCAAGCCGGTTGAGGAGCTGGCGGTATTCCACGTTGTCAGGCTCGATCTCGACGGCACGCTTTGCGCTGTCAAGCGCGGCGATCTTATTACCGGCGTACATATTGGCAACGGAGTTGAGATAATACCATCGTCCGTCCCGCTCGGGTACCGGTACCTGGGAAAGTGCGGTGAGCGCCTCGGCATATCTGCCGTTGCGTATGTAGTTCACCGCAGCTCTGCACTCGGCCCGTTCACGGGGCTGCTCCCTTGCTCCGCCGAAGCCTCCGAAACCGCCGTAGCCCCCGTAGCTTCCATAGCTGCCGTAGCCGCCCTGCTGCTGGCTTCCGGCGCCGCCGTTTTTGATCTGGTCATAGGCCGCGTTTATCTCGTTCATTTTGCGCGCCGCTTCCGGGTCGTTGGGGTTGCGGTCGGGGTGATATTTCTTAGCCAGCTCACGATAGGCTTTTTTTATCTCTTCATCCGAGGCGTCCCTTGAAACGCCGAGGACTGCATAGGGGTCCTGTACCATCCGGCACTGCTCCTTTAACTTGTACTTCCGTAATGGCGGTTAAACTGTGTCCAAACACCGCTGCACAGTATATTTTTTATAATGTCCGTATCCTGCACCAGCGGCAGAGCGTCAAAGCTCCTTACGCAGTCTGCCAGCAGCATCTCCAGAATGTCTCTGAAGCACTGCTCCTCATCCAAGCGTCCGTACAGATGCACAAAGGGGTTATATTTATAATAACGCTTATCGTTCTTAAGGTCAATACAAGCGTCCATAACATAGATGAATTCTCCGAGAGCCATTCCGAAAG
This sequence comes from uncultured Clostridia bacterium, assembly GCA_945613045.1. GTDB lineage: Bacteria > Bacillota > Clostridia > Oscillospirales > Oscillospiraceae > F23-B02. The sequence goes on from CALZAG010000062.1 coordinate 1,922, forward strand.
AGCGCAGAGCGCCGCTCCAGCGGTCCTCCCTGAGGACGAACAGCTCCGCCATGAGCCTTCCGAAGGCCGCGGCCGCCGCGTCGGGGCTTTCCTCACGCCGGTTTTCGATGTCCTTGAGCTCCGACAGGGAGCTTTTTATAACTGAGCACTGTCGGGGATAAGCCTCGCATATCTTCTCATACGAGCTTTTCATGAGCTTCGACTCCGCCAGCGCGGCGACGTTTATATCGTCCTCCCAGTCGTCGAGGCAGTTGAGATACGCCAGCGCTATATTCATGTCGGCGGCGTAATCCGTCACGGACGATTGCCTGAATTTCCTGTGTTTCATGGGATGCGCCGGACAGGGAGCCTCGCCCTGAAGCTCCAAAGGCTCGTACAGCGAGCTCAGCACGAGCACGAGGAAGGTCATGTCATACGTCAGAGTCATCCTCGCAAGGCTGCCGTGGCGCTCTTTAAGGCTGCGGCACAGTCCGCAGTAGCAGGACTTGTACCTCTCCCGCTGCTCATCGCTCAGCCGGTCGAGGCTGGCTGTTACGAAGCCGAACATATCAGGTCTTGCCCCGGAAAGAGTTTCCGCACTTGCGGCAGACGATGTTTATCTTGCCCTTGTGCCTGGGAACTCTGAGCGTTGTACGGCAGGCCGGGCAGGTAAAAAATTTATAGTCCTTGCGCTGCACCCAGCGCTCATGCAGCATTTTCAGTTTGCCCGCGGCGCTGTATCGTATGCGCAGAAAGCGATTATTCTCATCGCTGCGCTTATAAACATTGCGCGACAGCATACGCACATACACTATGACGAGCAGCACGAATGCAATTATCCATATCAGCTGCGAGATCCTCGTGCCGTTGAACACAACAGCCGCGACCATGAACACCAGACTGACTATGGACAGGAATTTATTAAGCTGATCCGTTCCGTAGCGACCCGCCATAAAGCGTGCAAATCTTTCTCTCATCAAATGTCACCTTGATAGAACAGTAATTTATCAATGATAAATATTATCACAACCAATATATAAATATATCAAGAAATTGTTAACATCAGCATCGCGGATCTGAAATCCTGCGGGAGTACGGCTGATCATTTTCAGCCCTTGCTGTACTCCCAGATATATTCAATGGTCGTGCCCTGTGCTCCGTCGGTCTGCGTTCGGACGCATTTTGTGATATTTCCCGGCTCGTCGTAGCTGTATTCATTTTTTGTGCTGCTGACGAGCTCTCCTCCGGCGGTATACACGCTGCACTTTGTCTCGTTGCCCATATCGTCGTAGGTATACTCCGTGCGACTTATTACACTGCCGCTTTCATCATAGCTTATCTTACCAAGCAGCCGGCCCTCGGCGTCATAGGTATAGGCGTCCCTGATCGAGCCGCCCTCCATGTAGTCCTGACGGGTGCAGCTTATCATCGCGCCGGCGGCATCATACTCATAGGCGTATTCGGCAATAAGCTCGCTTGAGCCTTCGTAATGCTTTTCTCTGACGAGCTTTTCATCCTCGTACTCGTAAGCGGTGACCGATGCGACGGTATCCCCCACCTTGCTGGTCTCACTGAGCTTGAGGCCCGTTTCGCCGTATTCATAAAGCACCCTGTATTCCTCGGAATAATTCTCCGCGTCCTCGGCGACATAGCTCGTCATGACGCTTACCCTGCCGTCGGAATCCCGCGTGTACTCCTTGTAGCTCACGGGGGCGTTGTTGATTCCGAAGGTGAGCTCCTTTACGACTTCACCAAAGCCGTCATACTCATAAATGACCGTGTTGAACTTAAGGCCGTTGGGATTATACCAGACCTCTCTTATAAGAGTTCCTTCCTCCGCGGTGTAGATATGAAGCTCCTCGGTAGGCTCGGCGGTGGGGTCGGGCTCGCGCGTTTCTCCGCCGCCGCAGGCGCAAAGCGACAGCGCCAGCATCAGCGTGAGAGCAAGGCTTACAAGCTTTTTCATGGTTCTTCGGCTCCTTCCGGCATATTGTCGGTCCCAAAATATTTATTCAATGTTTTTTAAGAACAGGCAGCTTAAAAAGCCGCTCTTTCACTTCCGGACTACAGTACCCTTACTCTCAAAACATCATCCATGCGCCGGATAGTGTTCGCCGTATCCTCCCATATATCGTCGTTGAGATCAATCATGGTGTAGGCGTATCGGCCGCGCGGCTTGTTTATCATATGCTCGATGTTAATATTCTTCGCGGTTATGAGGTCAAGTATACGGTTTATCATGCCCGGCACATTGTGATGGATGACGCACAGGCGGCAGACGCCCATCCGCTCAAGCTTCGCGGCAGGAAGATTGACTGAGTTCACTATATTGCCGTTTTTCAGGTACTCATAAAGCTGGCGCGCCGCCATTTCGGCGCATCTGTCCTCGCTCTCCGGCGTGCAGGCGCCGAGGTGAGGCAGAGCGATGACGTTTTTGCCGCCAAGGATCTTTTCGTTGGGGAAATCGGTGATATACTTTGCGACCCTGCCGCTTTCAAGAGCCGCGAGCATCGCGTCGTCGTCGACGACCTCGGCGCGGGATTCGTTTATTATGCGCACGCCGCTTCGCATCAGCGAAAACGCTTTTTCGTCCAGCATATGGTGGGTATTCTCGTTGTAGGGTATGTTTATGCTTATATAGTCGCAGCTTCGGAAGATCTCGCTCAGCTCCTCCGCCCTCTCGACCTCCTTTGAAAGCCGCCACGCTGCGTCAACGGACATGAACGGGTCGTAGCCGATGACGTTCATATCCATCGCAAGGCAGGCGTTTGCGACCAGGGAGCCCGTCGCTCCCAGGCCCAGCACGCCAATGGTCTTGCCCATGAGCTCGGGCCCTGCGAAATTGGACTTGCCCTTCTCCACCAGCTCGGGTATTTTTTCGCCCTCGCCGGCGATGCTCTTGACCCACTCGATGCTGCCCATAACGTCGCGGGAGGCCATGACGAGCGAGCATATGGTCTGCTCCTTGACCGCCTCGGCGTTCGCGCCGGGGCTGTTGAACACGACGATGCCCTTTTCAGCGTACTCGTCGATCGGGATGTTGTTATAGCCCGCTCCGGCTCTGGCAACGCCGAGCAGCTCCGGATTAGGCTCAAAGCCGTGCATATCCGCGCTGCGGACTATAATTCCGTCGGGGTCTTTAACGTCCGCGCCGACATTGCAGCCCAGCTTCTTCAGCTTATCCAGACCCACGGGCGATATCTTGTTCATTGTCTTTATATTATACATGGTGCTCGACCTCAAATTTTTTCATGTAATCTATGAGAGCCGTCACGCCCTCAATGGGCATGGCGTTATACAGGGAGGCTCTCATACCGCCGGTCAGGCGGTGTCCCTTAAGGTTCAGGAGCCCCCGCTCCGCGGCGCCCTTCACGAACTGCGCGTCCAGCTCCTCCGAGCCTGTGCGGAAGGTGACGTTCATATCGCTGCGCGAACCCGCTTCGGCATGGGGGATGAACAGCCTGCTGTCGTCAAGATGGTCGTACAGGAGCTTTGCGCGGCTTGATTTCAGCTTTTCCATCGCCTCAACGCCGCCGATGCTCTCCAGCCAGTCCAGCATGAGCCCCAGCATATATATGCACCAGCAGGGCGGCGTGTTGAGCATACTGTCCTTTTCTATAAGGGTACTGTATGTCATTACGGTCGGGCAGACGGGAAGCTGCTTACCCGCAAGGGCTTTGTCTACGATAACTACCGTAAGCCCCGCGGGAGCCATATTCTTCTGCGCTCCGGCATATATAAGACCGTATTTTGATACATCAACGGGTCTCGAGAGGATGTCTGAGGACATATCGCACACGAGCGTCCTGCCTTCCGCCTCGGGTATCCGCTTCCATTCGGTACCGTAGATGGTGTTGTTGGCGCAGTAGTAAAGATAGCTCGAACCGGCGCTCAGGCTCAGCTTTTCGGGTATATAGCTGTGCCCTCTGTCCGAGCTGTCGCAGGCGATATTGACCCGGCCGTATTTTTCGGCCTCCCTTGCCGCGGCAGCCGAGAAATGGCCGGTAACGGCATAGTCGGCGCAGCCGTCCTCGCCCATGAGGTTCAGCGGGATCGCCGCGAACTGCTGGGTGGCTCCGCCCTGAAGGAACAGTATCTCGTGACTGTCCGGGACCTTGAACAGGGCTTTCAGCTTTGCCTTGGTTTCATTGAAAATTTCCGCAAATATCTTACTTCGGTGGCTCATCTCCATAACGGACATTCCGCTGCCCTTATAATCCATGATCTCGCTTCCGGCCCTTTTCAGCACGGCTTCCGGCATCATGGACGGCCCCGCGGAAAAATTATAGACCTTTTCTCTTGACATGATGAGCACTCCTTTCAGAAGATATCGTTAAATTATTATAAGTGACACATATAATACTGTCAAATGATTTTTCCCGCAAGTATTTCCCCGGAAACGTCTGTTATTTCAACAGACTTCACTGTTCCGCGCAGCTTTTCGCCCTCTGCGCGCACCAAAACATAGGTGTCGCTGTGACCCTGCCACAGGCCGTTTTCCTCTGTCTCAAACAGCACCGGCAGAGTCTTCCCGACGGCACTTTCAAGATATGCCCTGCGCGTTCTTTCCGCCACTGACGCCGCCTGCTTTGCGCGCCTTGCCTTGGTCGCGCGGTCAAGCTGACCGTCCATTTTATCGGCGGGGGTGCCGGGGCGGCGGGAATACGGGAAAATGTGCGCGTCGGAAAAGCCGACCTTCTCGAGAAATGCAAGAGTCTCAAGATGGTGCTCCTCGGTCTCACCGGGAAAGCCCACAATAAGATCGCAGGTCAGGCCGCAGCCGGGAAAGTACCTGCGCAAAAGCTCGACGGACTCAAAAAAGCGCGCGGTGTCATATTTCCTGTTCATGGCCTTGAGCGTTGCGTCGCAGCCGGATTGCAGGGACAGATGGAAGTGCCTGCACACATTTCCGCATTCGGCAAGGCGGCGGCAGAAATCCTCTGTGATTATGCTCGGCTCGATGGAGCCCAGCCGCAGTCTTAGCCCCGGAGCGGCCTTGGCCACAGCAGAGATAACGTCCGCCAGATCGGGCTTGCCCTCAAGGTCCACGCCGTAGGAGGCGATCTCGATGCCCGTTATGACAAGCTCCCTGTATCCCGCAGCTTCAAGCTCCGCCGCCTGCTTAGCGGCGGTCTCAACAGGCAGGCTCCTCACCCTGCCGCGGGTATATGGAATGATGCAGTAAGAGCAGAAATTGACGCAGCCGTCCTGAATTTTGAGCAAGGCCCTGGTATGGCCGGAGACGGCTCCGGCGGGCAGCTCCTCAAACACGCGGCGCTCAAAGGGCTTGTCAAGGCTTCTCTCGCCCTCGCCCGTAGCGACGGCTTTCTCGATCGCCTCGACCAGCTTCACCCTGTCGGCGGTGCCGTACACGATGTCCGCGCCCAGCTCCTGCGCGGTGTCTGGGCTGAGCTGTGAATAGCAGCCCGAGACCGCCACGACGGCGTTCGGGTTTTCCTCACGAAGCCGGTTTATCGCCCGGCGCGATTTGCGTCCGGCCTCGGCGGTCACGGCGCAGGTGTTGACGATAACAGCGTCGGCGCTCTCCCCTTCGCGGCAGGCTTTGTGTCCGTGCTCGCGCAGCAAAGTTTCCATTGCCTGGGTCTCATACTGGTTGACCTTGCAGCCGAGAGTGTATATAATGTATCTCATAAAATCATCTCCTGAGGAGCGTCAAAATGGAAGTCTATCTTGATAACGCCGCCACGACCATGGTCTGCACCGAGGCGGCGGATATTGCTTATAAAGTCATGACCGGGCTCTACGGTAACCCAAGCTCGACCCACACGAAGGGCCGCGAGGCAAAGGCCGTTCTGGACAGGGCCCGCCGGCAGGTCGCCGACGCGCTCGGCTGCGTTCCAAACGAGGTTTTTTTCACCTCCTGCGGCTCCGAGAGCGATAATTGGGCGATAACAAAAGGCGCCGAGAGCATGATGCGTAAGGGCAGGCACATAATCTCCTCCGCCGTTGAACACGACGCGGTGAGAAAAACGCTCGGCGAGCTTGAAAAGCGCGGCTTCGAGGTGAGTCTCCTTGAGCCGGAGCCCGACGGCTCCGTCTCCGTCAGCGCGGTTGAAAAGGCGCTGCGGGAGGACACCGTTCTCGTCACGCTGATGATGGTCAACAACGAGACAGGCGGCGTGACGGACATTGCGGGCATCGCCAGAATGCTCAGGGCGCGCAAGTCGCAGGCGCTTTTGCACACGGACGCCGTGCAGGGCTTCATGAAGCTGCCTTTTTCCGCGAAAACCCTCGGCGCGGACATGATAAGCATAAGCGGACATAAGATCCACGCGCCCAAGGGCATAGGCGCATTGTATATCAAAACAGGGGTCAAAATCAAGCCCTTTATCCTTGGCGGCTCGCAGGAGGCGGGCATGAGAGCCGGCACCGAGGCCATGCCGCAGATCGCGGCCTTCGGCGCGGCCTGTGAGATCGCCCGGGCGGGCATGAAGCTCAATTGCGAAAAAATGGCTAATCTGCGGCAATCGGCTGTCGAAAGGCTCTGTGCCGATATGCCCGAGGTACGGGTGATAGGCGGCGGCGCTCCGCACATTCTCAGCGTTTCCCTGCCGGGCTGGAGAAGCGAGGTCATCATGAACTTCCTCGAGGCAAAGGGAGTTTACGTCTCACGCAGCTCCGCCTGCAAGAAGGGCGGCAGGAGCCATGTTTTGGAGGCGCTGGGCCTTCCCCCCGAGGTCATTGACGGCACGGTCAGGATAAGCTTTTCGCGCTTCACGACGCAGAGCGATATAGACGCACTGTGCGCAGCCCTCAAGGAGGCGCATGATACGCTCGCACACAGATAGCATAAGGCATTTTAAACGGCTGCGCCTATCGGCGCAGCCGTT
>CALZAG010000063.1 GCA_945613045.1 uncultured Clostridia bacterium
CCTGCATCATATGCAATCCGGCGCTCAAGTTCAGGTCACTGCTTGAGCTTGCCGACACAACGGGCGCTGAGCACATTGCGACCGGCCACTACGCCAGAGCCGAAAACGGCGTTCTGTATAAGGGTCTGCCCGGCAATGACCAGAGCTATATGCTCTGCCGCATAAAACGGGAGCAGCTCGACAGGCTTATCCTCCCCCTCGGCGGCTATGAAAAGGTCAGAGTGCGGCAGTTGGCCGAGGAATTCGGCCTTCCCGTCGCCCACAAGCCCGACAGCATGGAGATATGCTTCATCCCCGACAAGGATTATATCGGCTGGCTGGGCAGAAGAGCCGCTCTGCCCCCCGCCGGAAACTTTGTTTTTCACGGTAAGGTAATAGGCGTCCACGAGGGCATACACCGCTACACAGTCGGCCAGCGCAGACCCGGGCTTTTTAACGGCAGAAAGCTATATGTCTCCTCGATAGACCCCGAAACAAACGAGATAGAGCTCTCCCTGTGGGAGGAGCTTTTCAAGACAGAGGTCAGCGCCCGCTGCTTCAACTGGCTCTGCGACGTGCCCTCCGGTCCCGTCAGGGCGAGCGTAAGAGTGCGCCATACGAAGTGGGAAAACCCACCCTGCACCGCCTATGTCGAGGGCGGCACGGTGAGGATAGTCTGCGATGAGCCGGTGCGCGCGCCCGCAAGGGGGCAGTCGGCCGTGCTGTATGACGGCGACCGCGTGCTGGGCGGCGGATTCATCGTGTGAATAAGCAAGCGAAAATCGTCGAATTGACGGTTGACGGCAGAGTGCTTTTATGAGAAAATAGCGGACAATATCATAAGCAAGGAGGAGCGGCATGGCCATCTACTTTAACGAACCTTCAAGGACCTTCAGCGAGTATCTTCTGATTCCGGGATACACCGGCGAGGACTGCGTCCCCGACAACGTTTCCCTTAAAACGCCTCTTGTAAAATTCAAAAAGGGCGAAAAGCCCGCGCTGAGTCTGAACGTGCCCTTTGCGTCTGCCATCATGCAGTCGGTCTCAAACGACACCATGGCGATAGCGCTTGCCAAGGAGGGCGGCATATCCTTCATTTACGGCTCCCAGTCCATTGAGGACGAAGCCGCGATGGTCGCCCGCGTGAAGAGCTACAAGGCAGGCTTTGTGCCGAGCGCCTCCAACATCATGCCCGACCAGACATTGGCGGACGTGCTTGCGCTCAAGGCCGAGAAGGGCTATTCCACTATGGCCGTGACAGAGGACGGCTCTGCAAACGGCAGGCTGCTGGGCATAGTCTCCAGCCGCGACTACCGCGTTTCGCGCATGAGCCTTGACACAAAGGTGTACGAGTTCATGACCCCTCTTGAAAAGCTCGTCACCGCACCCGAGGGCACCTCCCTCAAGGAGGCAAACGACATCATCTGGGACAACAAGCTCAATTCCCTGCCCATCGTCAGCAATGATGGCAAGCTCCTGTACTTCGTTTTCCGCAAGGACTATGCCGAGCATAAAAATAACCCTAACGAGATCCTCGACGAGCAGAAGCGCTACATCGTGGGCGCGGGCATAAACAGCCGCGACTATGAAAAGCGCGTTCCCGCTCTGGTCGAGGCGGGTGCGGACGTGCTGTGCATTGATTCCTCCGACGGCTTCTCCTGCTGGCAGAAGAAAGCCATAGAATTTATCCGCGAAAAATACGGCGACAGCGTCAAGGTCGGCGCCGGCAACATCGTCGACCGGGACGGCTTTCTGTTCCTCGCCGAGGCAGGCGCGGATTTCGTCAAGGTCGGCATCGGCGGCGGCTCAATATGCATCACCCGCGAGACCAAGGGCATAGGCCGCGGTCAGGCGACGGCGCTAATCGAGGTCGCCGCGGCCCGCGACGAGTATTTTGAGAAGACCGGCATATATATCCCCGTGTGCTCCGACGGCGGTCTGGTGCACGATTATCATATGACGCTGGCCCTCGCCATGGGCGCGGATTTTCTCATGATGGGCCGCTATTTTGCCCGCTTTGACGAAAGCCCCACCGCGAAGCTCATGGTAAACGGCAGCTACGTCAAGGAATACTGGGGCGAGGGCTCGAACCGCGCCCGCAACTGGCAGCGCTATGACCTCGGAGGTCAGAGCAAGCTCAGCTTCGAGGAGGGCGTTGACTCCTATGTCACCTACGCCGGCCCCCTGCACGATAACCTTGAAAAGAGCGTGTACAAGATAAAATCCACCATGTGCAACTGCGGCGTGACGGATCTTGACTCGCTCAAGCGGAACGCGAAGCTCACTCTTGTATCCTCCGTCAGCATTGTCGAGGGCGGCAGCCACGACGTTATTCTCAAGAACAAATAAGAAAAAAATCGCCTGCTGCAAAACACAAAGTTTTGCAGCAGGCTTTCTATTATTTTCCCATGCTCTGCAGGCGGGTGTTTATATCACACAGGGCGCGGCGGATGGCCGCGAGCTCCTCGGCGACGGGGTCGGATATGCTGACCTGATCGACCTCGGTCGCGAAATCCACCTTCTGGCCTCTGCGCTTGACAACCCTTGCGGGGATGCCGACTGCGGTGCTGTCGGGCGGGATCTCGCTGAGCACGACGGAGTTTGCCGCAATGCGGCTGTTATCGCCCACCTTGAACGGCCCCAGCACCTTGGCTCCGGTGCCGATGAGCACATTGTTGCCGATGGTGGGATGGCGCTTGCCGCTGTCCTTGCCGGTACCGCCGAGCGTGACCCCGTGGTAGATAAGGCAGTCGTCACCGATCTCGGCGGTCTCGCCTATGACGATGCCCATGCCATGGTCGATAACAAGGCGCTTGCCGATCTTTGCGCCGGGGTGGATCTCGATGCCCGTGCGGTGCCGCCCCATCTGGGATATCATTCGGGCGAGGAACATGAGCTTATGCTCATAGCACCAATGGGCGCCTCTGTGATAGCATACGGCCTTCACGCCCGGATACAGCAGCAGCACCTCGATGGGGTTTTTCGCCGCCGGATCGCGGGCAAGATAGGCATTTACGGTCTCAAGCAGATTCTGGAACATACTCAGCTCTCCTTAAACATTGGGCTTGAAAGATATCTTTCACCCGTATCGGGCAGCAGTGCAACGATTGTCTTTCCGGCGTTCTCGGGGCGCTTTGCCAGCTCTATGGCGGCGTGCAGGGCGGCGCCGGAGCTGATGCCGGCGAGCAGGCCCTCGCTGCGGGCAAGCTCGCGCGCGGCGGCAAATGCATCTTCGTCCGATACCTTTATGATCTCATCGCATATCTCCCCGTTGAGGGTATCGGGCACGAAGTTCGGACCTATACCCTGAATGCCGTGGGGGCCTGCGTGACCCTCGGACAGCAGCGGAGAGCGTTCCGGCTCAACGGCTACCACCCTGACGTCCTTATTGCGGCTCTTGAGGTATTCGCCGGTACCGCTGACGGTGCCGCCGGTACCCACACCGGCGACGAAGATATCCACCTTGCCGTCTGTATCCTCCCATATCTCCGGGCCAGTAGTTACTCGATGAGCCGCGGGATTGGCGGGATTGACAAATTGCCCCGCGATAACGCTGCCCGGGATGCTGTTTTTAAGCTCCTCGGCTTTCTCAACGGCCCCCGCCATCCCCTGCTTGCCGGGAGTGAGCACAAGCTGCGCGCCGTAAGCGCTCATGAGCAGCCTGCGTTCAACGCTCATGCTGTCTGGCATGACGATAATGACTTTGTACCCTCGGGCGGCACCTATGGCCGCTATTCCTATACCGGTGTTGCCGCTGGTGGGCTCGATTATTACACTGCCCTTTCCGATGAGTCCCTTGGCCTCGGCGTCATCGAGCATCGCCTTTGCGGCTCTGTCCTTAACGGAGCCGGAAGGATTGAACATCTCAAGCTTAACCAGCACACGGGCATACAGTTCATGTTCTTTTTCAATATTTCTTACCTCCGCAAGAGGTGTGTGTCCGACAAGCTCGGATACAGATTTAAATATTTTCATTTATGTCATATTCCTTTCCATCAAGACAAAAAAATGACGATGCATACGCATCGCCGCACAAAATAAAGCCATCAGGCAATATCAGAGTATGCGACGACAACGACATCGACAGGTACAGGCGCCGCAACAGATATTCATGGCAGTCATGGTCCTCATTGTCATCGCTCCTTTTTAATTCCTATAAAAGCTGTGGGGGATTGCCCCATTGCATAATACGTCTCCCGAAGGGATTTGTCAATAGCTTTGTTTAATTTCCTACAAATTTCAGGCGTTATATATAATACGGCTGAGGCGGGACTATCTTGATTTCTTAACGCGGCGTTAACATCTCTTGTGTTATAATTAATTGATACAATTTTAAATGGTGATGCCATGAATAAATCAAACCATATAAAATCCGGGAACTCGGCCGTCCGGGCACTCCGGAACTGGGCTATATCCCTTCTGGTGCTGGGCGTGGCGTGGCTCCTTTGCTCGTCGCTTAAAAAGCTCTCCTCCTCGGACGTATATGTTCCGATGATCTTTGTTCTGGCTGTATTAATAATCTCACTTCTGACGGACGGATATTTCTACGGGGTACTGGCTTCAATAGTAAGTGTTATCGGAGTCAACTACGCCTTCACCTATCCGTACATGAAGCTGGATTTTTCCATATACGGCTATCCCACGACCTTTATGACGATGCTGGCCGTGTCCCTTGTCATCTCCACACTCACCACAAGGGTCCGCGAGCAGGAAAAGCTCCGGCACGAAACCGCGCAGGCACAATTGAAGGCAAATCTCCTGCGCGCCATCTCTCATGATCTTCGCACCCCTCTTACATCCATAATCGGCTCCATTGACACCGTTATCGCCGAGGACGGGCATCTTAACGGCAGCGAGAGGGCGGAGCTTCTGGGGGATGCGAAAAAAGACGCCGAGTGGCTGGTGAGGATGGTGGAAAACCTGCTGTCGATAACCCGCATAAGCGGCGCTGAGGAAACGGTAATCTCCAAAAGCCCCGAGCTTATAGAGGAGATCATCGGCGAGTGCGTTTCGAATTTCAAAAAGCGCCACCCCGATGTTAATCTGAAGGTCCTCATTCCCGACGAGCCTTTAACGGTGGATGTCGACGCAATGCTTATCGAGCAGGTGCTTATGAACCTTATGGATAACGCGGTGTACCACAGCGAGACCATGACTGAGCTGAGCATCGAAGCATCCGTCGGCGAGGGCTTTGCCCGCATTGCCGTATCGGATGACGGCGTTGGACTTGATCCTGACATAATCCCCGAGCTGTTCAAGGGTCAGATCGGCGCCTCAAAAGGACATCCATGTGACGGAAACAAGTTTAGGGGAATTGGTCTTGCAGTCTGCAGCGCGATAATAAGCGCCCACGGCGGGAGCATCACCGCCGCGAACCGTCCCGAAGGGGGCGCAGTGTTTGAATTCACCATACCGATGGAGGACAGCTTGCAATGAATATCAGAGACAAGATACTTATCGTCGAGGATGAGCGCAGCATCAGCAATTTTCTTCGCACCATCCTTGTTTCAAACGATTACGACGTTATCATCGCCCGCTCAGGAGCGGAAGCGTATTCCATGATAACCTCCCATTGCCCCGATCTTATAGTGCTCGACCTCGGTCTTCCCGACATCGACGGGCTCCAGATAATAAAGTCCGTCCGCGAGTGGACGCTCCTGCCCATCGTGGTCGTGTCGGCGCGCTCCCACGAGCGGGACAAGGTGCAGGCTCTCGATCTCGGCGCGGACGACTATATCACCAAGCCCTTCGGCGCCGGCGAGCTGCTTGCCCGCATCCGCACGGCCATTCGTCACACCCGCACGGGTCTTGCAAACGAGACGATAGCAACCACCGGCAAATTCAAGGCCGGCTCTCTGGAGATCGACTATGACAAGCATCAGGTGCTCATCGACGGCAGCAACGCCGGACTTACTCAGAACGAGTATAAGATCGTTGCGCTGCTGGGCAAATGCGCGGGTAAGGTGCTGACCTACGACTATATAATCAAGGAGCTGTGGGGGCCGGGCACACGCGGCAACAATCAGTCGCTTCGCGTGCACATGGCGAATATCCGCCGCAAGATAGAAAAAAGCCCCGCCGAGCCCCAGTATATTTTCACCGAGATCGGCGTTGGTTACCGCATGGTCGAGGGAGACTGAGAATCTGCTTGGGCTCTGCCGTTTTTACGGGTGAAAGCTCCGGAAATCGCGTAAAAAAATATTGACGAAAAGGCCGGTAAAAGCTAAGATATCCCTATAACCTGAGCCATAGATGCACAGCGGAGGGATAAAACATGGATAATCGCACGAGCAAGGAAAATTACTATCTGGATATAGCGGACGCCGTTCTCCAGCGTTCCACCTGTCTGAGGCGGATGTACGGCGCGATCATCGTCCGCAACGACGAGATCATCTCCACCGGCTACAACGGCGCGCCCAGAGGCCGCATCAACTGCACCGACGCGGGGCATTGTGCGAGGGTCGAGATGAACATTCCCTCGGGAGAGCGCTACGAGCTCTGCCGCAGCGTTCACGCCGAGGCAAACGCCATCATTTCCGCCTCAAGGCGCGATATGCTGGGCGCGACGCTGTACCTTGTCGGCCGCGACGCCAGGACCCGCGAGCTGCTCACCGACGCGACGAGCTGCTCAATGTGCCGCCGCCAGATAATAAACGCGGGCATCGCAAAGGTCATAATCCGCACCGGCAAGGATAAATTCAAAATAGTCGACGTCGAAGAATGGGTCAAAAACGACGACTCCCTGTTCTGGACGGAGTAACAACACATGAAAGCTGCAGCTCCCTGTGAGCTGCAGCTTTCATTTTAAGTCTTCATTTTCTTTTTGAATATCACGGCGGCAAGGAGCATGAATACAGCCGCATAGACGATGACCCACCACAGTTCCGGCATTATCGACGAAAATTCGCCGTTGTAGGCGGCTCTGCCGGCCTTTACCGCGTGGATAAACGGCAGCGCGTTTGCGATCTTCTCAAATGCTCCGCCGACAAGGGACACGTCAAACCACGTGTCCGACAGCCACGCCGTGAGGTTTGTCAGCAGTGCGCCGCAGATACCGCCCACCTGCTTATCGTTCAGCAGCGTCCCGCAGATGAGCCCGACGGCGATGAACAGCAGCATGGCCGGGACGAGCACCGCGATACTCAGGAGAATATTGACGCTCCACTCAAGGCCAAGCGCGAGAGCCGCGGCAAAGCATATCAGCGTCTGCGCTATCGACATCGGCAGCAGCGGCAGGGTGTAGCCGAGTATGTAATCTGCCGGACGCATCGGCGAGCTGTAAAGCCGCAGCATAAGCGATGAGCTTCTGTCCCTCGATATGACCGTTGCCGAAAACAGCGACACAAAGCTCAGGCCGAAAACCGCTATCCCCGGGGTGAGCTTCCGGAGCGGAAACAGCTCCTGCGGCACGTTTGACTGTATGATCGTCAGAAGCAGGAGCACTATGAGCGGAAAGCCCAGCCCGAATATCACATTCAGCCTGTCGCGCAGTATCTCCTTCGTATTTCTCGAAGCAAAAGCGCACATTTTCATACCGCAGCACCTCCCCCGCAGAGCGCGACGAAGGCGTCCTCGAACTTATCGCAGCCTGCCTTTGCCATCAGCTCCGAAGCCGTTCCGACTGCTATAAGCCTGCCCTTCGCCATGACCGCAAGGCGGTCGGACAGCGCCTCGGCCTCCTCGAGATAGTGAGTGGTCAGAATGACCGTCACCCTGCCCTTGAGCCCTTCGATGATGTGCCAGAGCTCGCGCCGCGCAATGACATCAAGCCCCAGCGTGGGCTCGTCCAGAAACAGCAGCTTAGGCTCAGATATGAGCGCCATTGCGATCGACAGCCTTCTCTGCCAGCCTCCGGACAGCGTCTTTGCCTTCTGCCGCGCGACCTCCTCCATGGAAAACTCCCTTAGCATAGCCGCCGCTCTGGCCTTTGATTCGGCCCTGTCAAAGCCGTAGATGCCGCAGATGAATTCAAGATTTTCGCGCACGGTCAGATTCGGCGCGATGGCGGTCTCCTGCGGCGATACGTTTATGAGCGGCTTTATATCCTCCATTTTGCTGCGTCCCAGTACGGAAAACTCCCCGCCCGTGGGCTCGGTCAGCCCCGACAGCATTTTTATCGTGGTCGTCTTGCCCGCGCCGTTTACGCCCAGCAGGGCGAAAAGCTCGCCCTCGTTGACCACAAGGTCAAGCTCCTTTACGGCGCATATATCGCCGTAGCTTTTGCTCAGCTTTCTTGTTTCAATCGCTTTCATCGCCGTTTTCCGCCTCCCTTATCGCGCGGGCAAAGTTGAGGGAATCGGCCTCGTCCCGCTCGGGATAAACCTCCTTTGCGCGTCCGGCAAAGATCTTATCGGCGATACCGGAAAACACGGAGTAGCGCTCAAGCGCGATGCCCTTTTGAGCATCCGCAAGAATTATGAGCGTGTCGCCGGTATTGATGCCGAACATTTCGCGCACGTCCTTGGGAATGACTATCTGCCCCTTGGGTCCGACCTTGACCGAGCCTATATATTTGTTATCAGGTGATTTCATTTTGTGCTCCTTTGTAAGAAAAGTATAACTTGTTATACCATTATTCCGTAAAAAAGTCAAGTACCTTTTATAATTTGGGTACTTAACATAAGAAAACACCGCGCTTCGTGAGTCAAAAGCGCGGTGTTTATTAGTTTTGGCAGCGCTTTAAGCGCCAATGCTCTTGCAGGTGAACAGAATGACCTGGCGCTCCTTTGATATCTCGC
>CALZAG010000064.1 GCA_945613045.1 uncultured Clostridia bacterium
TCAGGCGTGTTTTCTTGTTTTCTGCTGTCAGCGGCCGAGGTTTTTCTGCGCCCATAGCTTCAGGGAGTCTGCGCCGTAGCTTATTTTGTCCAGCGTTTCGATTATCCTTTCAAGCTCCGGCAGCTCCGAGGCGTCGATGCGCCCGTCCTCAAGGATATCGTAAATGCTGCCCTCGACCCGCTCGAGCGCGTGCAACGAGCTCATAAGGGACACGGATATCCTGTCCAGATCGTCGCTTATCAGCGTGGGAGTGCCCTCGCCGAGAGGACACTGGGTGCTGCAATAGTGGTTGCACAGCTCCGGCGCTCCGTATACATCCGCCATGCGCAGAACGTCCTCGGGATTGGGCAGCTTCTGATCCTTTTCAATGGCAAGCAGGCGCGTGCGCTCGATGTTCACAAGCTCCTGCGCGCTCTCGCAGCTTGCCAGCCTCGGCTCTTTTTCCGCGGCGGCCTTCCTCGCCGCCCTGTATATGTTATAGGACATATCAATATCCCCCTGTGCTGTACTGCCTTACAGTATATCACAGGGGGATATATCATAACAACACCTTTTAAGCGGGTGCGCGTGCTCAGCTTACGATGTTGTAATACGCGTTTGAGGTCACGCGGAAGACGACGGCGTAGAGCAATGCAAAGACGCCGAAGCTTATCGCGGTCGTGCCTATCAGCAGGGGCAGGTTGCTGAGATTGAAGAGCATAAGCAGCTTATGGATAAAGGGGAAGGCAAAGCCCAGATGCAGCCCCGCGAAGATAAGCGGCAGGAAAAACACCGTTAAAAGCTGGGAGTTTATGCTGCTTCGTATCTCCTTTTTCGTCATGCCCACGTTCTGCATGATCTCAAAGCGGCGGCGGTCCTCATAGCCCTCGGATATCTGCTTGTAGTAGATTATCAGAACGGCGGCGCAGATAAAGGCGATGCTGAGCATGATGCCGAGGAAGAACAGCCCGCCGAACATGCCGTAAAAATCGGCTCTGTTGGCGGCAAGCGACTCCCTTGAATAGTACAGGTAACCGCCGGTTTGGCTGCACTCTGAAAGCCGCTCCCCTATACGCTCGCACATCGCTGTCTCCTCCTCGTCGGAAACGGGGGTGTCAAAGGCGTAGTTCCAGCTCAGGCTCGCCGGCTCATCGCCGCTGCTGCTGACGGCGCCGCCGAGCTTTGCGACTGTATCCGCAAAATCGGGCACGATCACGAACACCGTGGGCGCGATGGAGGCCATGGCGCTGCCGTCGGCGATCGGAAAGCTGTCGAGCACTTTCTTTACCCTGAAGGAAACAAGCTCGTCCACGGCGAAGGTCTTGTCGGTGTAGTCCATGCGATAGGCGTAAATCATAGCCTCGTCGGAGCCGAGGCTCTCGTTTGTCCCGGCAATCGCGTTATAGTCCGCAAGGGGAACGATATAGACCTCGGCAACATAGTCGTAGGTGGTCATGGCGGTGCTGTAGATCGAGGCTTCGCTGAGATCCAGAATGCCGTTCTCAAGACTGCCGACAAGACTTGCACAGCGGTAGTCGAGAATGTTCTCCGTCTCTGCTCCTCCGACGGCGGCGGATATCTCGCCGCGCAGCGCGGAGATGTTTTCGTCCGTCATGCTGTCAAGCCCCGAATAGGACGCGCTGATGCTGATATCCCGGGGATACCGGTCTCTAAGGGCGTCCTCCGCGCCGAAATACAGGCAGGTGGTGGAGGATATCATGACCAGCACCATGGTCGCAAGGATGCAGATGGAGGCAAGGCCCGCGCCGTTGCGCTTCATGCGGTAGACCATGGACGAAACGGAGACGAAGTGGTTTTTCTTGTAGTAATAGCGCTTGTTCTTCTGCAGCAGGCGGCATATCCACACCGAGCCCGCGATGAAAATGAGATAGGTCGCAACGATGACCATTATGACCGCGATGAAGAACAGGGAAAGCGCGGTGAGAGGGGTCTTGATGCTGACGGCGATGTAGTATGCCGCCGCGAGAATAACGATCCCCGCCAGGCCAAAAAGCCAGTTGGCCCTGGGCGGCTTTTCGCCGAAATTTTCGCTTTTGACAAGCTCCGAAGCGCTGCTCCTGCGTATTTTTATCAGGGAATTGATGTATATCAGCAGGAAGATGCCGCAGAAAAACATTACGGTAAATTCAAGCGCCTTGACTGAGATCCTCAGGTCAAGATCCGTATCCCCGCCCATGATGTTCACAAGGCCGAGCTCGGCGAGCTTTGAAAGCGCAATGCCCAGAAACAGACCGCCGGCAAGGGAGATGAGCGCGTTTATGAGCGCCTCCCAGGCCAGAACGCGGGAGATGTTGCCCTTGTTCATGCCCAGAACGTTGTACAGGCCAAACTCCTTGAATCTGCGGCGGACGAGGAAGGAATTGGTGTAGAACAGAAACAGCAGCGAGAACACACCCATGACGAACGAGCCGAGGCTGAGTGTCATGGTCACGGAGGCCGAGCTGGGTATCAGCTTGAGGGCGGGCGAGTCGGCAAGGTGCATCAGAATGTAAAACATCGCCGTCATGCCGATGCAGGCGAGGGTATAGGGGAGATACAGCTTGCTGTTTTTGCGCATCCCGCTCCATGCAAGCCTTGGATAAAAGCCGCGCTTCATTCCTTATCACCGCCCGTCGCAAGCATCGTCAGGGTGTCGGATATCTTCTGGTAAAGCTGCTGGTCGCTGCTCTGTCCGCGGTAGATCTGGTGGAACACCTCGCCGTCTTTAATAAACAGCACGCGTCCTGCGTGAGAGGCCGCCTTGACCGAGTGGGTCACCATGAGGATGGTCTGGCCCCTGCCGTTTATCTGGCCGAACAGCCGCAGCAGCTCGTCGGTGGATCTGGAGTCGAGCGCGCCGGTGGGCTCGTCGGCAAGGATGATGCGGGGGTTTGTTATGAGTGCGCGGGCAACGGCGGCGCGCTGCTTCTGACCGCCGGACACCTCATAGGGATACTTTTTCAGCAGCTCGGATATCCCAAGCTCCTTCGCCACGGGGATGATGCGCGAGTGCATCTCGTCGTAGCTCTTTCCCGCGAGCACCAGAGGCAGGAAAATGTTGTCCTCAAGGGTGAAGGTATCGAGGAGGTTAAACTCCTGAAACACGAAGCCGAGATTGTCGCGGCGGAAGTTGGCGGCCTCGCTCTCCTTTATCCTGGTAAGCTCTCTGCCGTCAAGGGTCACGGTGCCGGAGGTGGGCTTGTCCAGAGCGGCGAGGATGTTCAGCAGCGTGGTCTTGCCGGAGCCGGACTCGCCCATGATGGCGACGTACTCGCCCTCCTCGACGCTGAAATTGACGTTCCTGAGCGCCTCGACCTTGTTTCCGCCGAAGCGGGTGGTATATATTTTCTTCAGATTTTCAACAGTCAGTATGCTCATGTCATTGCTCCTTTCATCTTACGGACTCATTCTACGGCAAAGGGAAATGCAAAACCATCGATTAGGCTTACATTTCCCTTTTCATTTCTAACATAATTGTCACAAATCACTCGGCAGAGAGCTTATACTGACTCAGATCAATGCGTATTTCCGTGCCGATGCCGGGCTCGGAGACGGCGCTGATGCCGTGGCCGAGGCGGCGGCATATGCTGCGGCAGAGGTACAGCCCCAGCCCGCTGGCGGTCTTATCCGTTCTGCCGTTATAGCCCGTGTAGCCCTTTTCAAATATCCTCGGCAGATCCTCGGGCGCGATGCCTATGCCGGTATCGCGGATGCACAGGGTCTTAGGCTCGGCCATATATATCCTGACGCTGCCGGAGGGGGTGTACTTGAGGGCGTTGGACAAAATCTGCTCGATGACGAAGCAGAGCCATTTCTCGTCGCTTATGACGGTCGCGTTCGTCGGCTCAAACTCAAGGCTTATCCTTCGGCCGATAAACTCTCCGGCGAATTTCCGCACAGACTGTCGAATAAGCAAATCGAGCTCGTATTCCCTTATAACATAGTCGCTCGTGTCCGAATCGAGCCTGAGATACGCCAGCGCCATCTCAACATACTGCTCTATCCTGCCCAGCTCCGCAAGCATCTGGCGCGACAGGGGAGAGTCCTCGCTCTGCAGGCTCAGGCGCATGGAGGCGATGGGCGTTTTTATCTGATGCGCCCAGACGGTGTAGTAATCCGTCATATCCGCATAGCTGCGCTCGGCCTCGGCGCGAAGCTGTGCGCTGCTCTCGGCAAGGATGCCGATTATGCGCCGGTAGTCGGCGTCGTCGATGCTCTTTTCCGGAGGCAGGGCGTCGGGTTCGGCGGCGCTCACCTCGTTCAGGGCGGAGAGCTGCTCATGCTTTGCCTTCACCCTGCCGAAGTCTGTCGCCGTAAGCAGCGCGATAAGCAGCAGGCTCAGGCCGGCGGGGTATATGACCGCCAGCAGCGGCAGGTGATACAGCGCAAAGCACACCGCGAATATGGCAAAAAACCCGACGGCGGCGATTATCAGCTTAATATGCTGTTTTAAATATGCTGCAAATAGCTTCATTGCGCTACTCCACTATATATCCCACGCCGAACTTCGTTGCGATGAAGCCCGCGAGCCCCGCGGCGTCGAGCTTTTTCCGCAGTCTGCCGACGTTCACCGTCAGGGTGTTCTCATCGACGAAGCTGTCGGTCTCCCATAGCCGCTCCATGAGCTTTTCGCGGCTGACGACCCTGCCCTTGTTCTCCATGAGGCACAGCAGGATGCGGTATTCGTTCTTCGTAAGGGCTATCCTCTCGCCCCCGTAGGTGAGGGAGTTATCGCCCGTGTCGAGGAACGCGCCGCGGTGCTCCAGCAGCGGCACGGCGGCGGCAAAATCATAGCTGCGGCGCAGCAGCGCCTGTATCTTCGCCATTAGCACGCTGCCGTCAAAGGGCTTGGCTATGAAATCATCCGCGCCCATGCTCATCGCCATGACGATGTTCATGTTGTCCGCGGCCGAGGATATGAAGATTATCGGCACCCTGGACAGCCTGCGTATCTCGCCGCACCAGTGATAGCCGTTAAAAAAGGGCAGCGTTATATCCAGAAGCACAAGATGCGGCTGCACCCGCGCAAATTCCCCGAGCACATCGCGGAAATCCTCCGCGCACACAGCCTCGAGGCTCCACATCTCCGCCTGCGCCTTTATCGCAGCGGCGATACCCCTGTCATCCTCAACTATCAGTATCCTGTACATTATTTCAATTCCCGTCCTCCGGCGCGGAAGCTCTCCTCCAGCAGCTCGGCGGCGTCCTCCACGCAGCCCCGGCAGCTGCGCAGCACAACTCCGGTGTCCCTGCCCTTGAGCTCGCGGCAGTAAACCGAGCCGTTTTTCGCCCTGAAGCTCTCCAGGAGCTTTGCCGCCGCCACGGCGTTTTTGCCCTCCATATCCGCGGGATTTTCGGGGTCGAGCGCCCCGTCCCTGTAGTTCATCGCCGCGACCGCGCCCATCAGCGCGCCGCAGTATTTGTAGGCTCCGCCGCCATAGCGGCGCGTAAGGCTTTTCACGGCGTCAATATCCGCCTCATCGCAGAAGGCGCAGGCCACCGCCTGAGCGCAGTTGCAGCCCGAGGAATGGAATTTTGCGGCTGTTTCTTTCTTGTTCATCGCAATTCTCCTGTTATCATATATATGGCGATATCATACTCCATCCGCCGCCCCATGTCAAAGAAAAACGGACAGGCGCCGACAAAGCCTTGTGATTATCTTGACACTCCGGGGCAAACATACTATACTTTCTATATACTGACAATGCGAAAATACATATGTGGAGGGAAATATGAAGGATCTAAAGCATCTGATCTACTTCGAGCATTTGCTGGACGAGGCTGCAAACGAGCTCGTGCTTCAGGCCGTCGGGGAGGGCCGGCACGCCGTGGGTTACACCTGCTACCATATGCCCGAGGTGCTGCTGAATCTGGACAACTGCTTCTCCGTCCGGCTCAGAGCGCCCCGCACGGGCAGCATGGATATCTCGACCTATTACATGACCAGCTATCTGTGCGGCTATTCCAGAGCGCTGGTCGAGCGCGGCATCGAGGGAGGATACAACTTCCTGTCGGCCCTCGCCGGCGGCGAGACCTGCTCCGAGATGAACAGGACTCTCGAGCATTTTGAGCTTCTGCAGCTCGTGAAGAACGAAAAATTCTTCGTGTCCTTCATCGACGTGCCCTTCAAGGTCACGCCCCACGGCCTTAAGCACTACAAAAACCAGATCACGAAAAAGGTGCTCGAGCCCCTGCACGAAAAGTACGGTACGGATATCTCCGACGAGGCCGTAAGAAGGGCCGTCGCGGAGCATAACGAGATCTGCCGCATCCTCACGGAGATCGGCCAAATGCGCAAGCTGGACAATCCGCCGATCACGGGCTATGAATATCACGTTCTGTGCCTTGTGTCCTACTGCTGCCCCAAATATCTTATAAAGGATAAGCTCAGGGAAACGCTCGAGGAGGTCAAAAAGCGCAAACCCGATGAAAAAAAGCAGCACCGCGCAAGGGTGGTCGTGGTCGGCTCCGAGATCGACGATCTTGACTTCACCCGCACCGTCGAGCAGTCCGGCGCGCTCATAGTTGCCGACCGCTTCTGCTTCGGCTCCTTCCCCGGCAGGCAGGAGATAATCCTCAATGACGACGAGCCCGCTCTGGATCAGATCTGCCGCTTTTATCAGGAGACCAGCCAGTGCCCGCGCTACATGGAAAAGGAAAAGGTCCACGGCCGCTACGATTACGTCGATAAGCTCGCAAAGGACTTCAACGCCCAGGGCATCATATACGAGCAGATGAAATTCTGCGAGTTCTGGGGCTATGAAAGAGCCCTTGCCTCCCATGTCATGACCGAGCTTTACAACTACCCCACCGTCTGCGTGGACAGGGAGTACACGGGCAACGCCTCCGGCCAGCTCCGCACCCGAGTGCAGGCCTTTGTCGAGAGCCTTGAGATAAAGCAGATAAACAACGCTAAGGGAGGACGCTGAAAATGGCGGTTAAACCGAGAAATCTGGGCCTGACCTATCAGGATAAGACCGGCGTTCGCAAAATGCGCGAATGGCGCGGCATAAAAGACACCCTCATCGACTACGGATGGTGGTGCGTCATGTGGAAGGATATGATAAAGTTCGTCCTCCAATCTCCCGTTCAGGTCGTCAAGGGCATTTTCAAATACCGCTGGATGTTTACATACCTCACCCTGCCGCAGTTTATCGACCGCCAGCTCGAGGGTATGCGCGGCACCCAGCTCAAAGCCGGACACATGCTCTATGACGTCATCATAAAGCACACCATCGACATCATTGCCGATACCTTCAACGCCGACCAGAATATCGGCGGCAGCAAGGCTCTGGCAGACCGCATCGTCTGCTTCGACGAGCTCGTGCCGACGGAGCTCATGGCGGGCTTCCCCAACCTCATCGGCATCCCCGTCCAGACCATCCCTATCTTCCTGTCCTCCATGATAAACCAGCAGCTTCCGCCCGTATATCTCGACGCGATCGAGAACTTCGGCGTTCCCGCGGACGTATGTCCCCTGCCCTCGGCGGAGGCCGGCGTCGCCGCGGAGGGCGACTTCCCCATTTTCGGCAAATGCTTCATCGCCTGCAATATGCCCTGCGACGGCAGCATAATGACGACGTCCTTCCAGGACCGCTATTTCAAGCTCCCCACCTACTGTCTCGGCGTTCCCCTGCGCTATAACGACGACGTGGACGCCCAGGAGTACGCCGTTGAGGAGCTGCGCGGCTGCATCGCCTTCATCGAGGAGCACACGGGCGAGAAATTCGACTGGGACGCCTTCCGCGCCGCCCTCGAGAGCTACAACGAGGTCACACGCTTCCACCTTGACCTGTGGGAGATAAACCGCACCGATTATCCGCAGGTGACCGGCGCGACACCGTGGCTTTACCGTATGTACTCCTACCACCTGCACGGCGGCATGGACGACCGCTTCAATAAGGCCGACGAAAAGGTCAGGCAGCTCATGCTGCGCGCATACGAAAAGCGCGAGCCCTGCTCGCTTGAAATGCGCCACAAGGCTCTGGTCTGGTCCTGCCCGGCAAACTACTACACCAACTTTGCAAACTGGCTCGAGCAGTGCTGGGGCATAGTCTCCGTCATGGACATGGAGACCCACATTTCTCAGGTCATCATCGACACCTCCACTCCCGAGACCATGCTCGAGGGCGTAGCCCTGACCTATCAGCGCGCCACCATGCGCAAGCACACAAAGGGCGGCTTCCGCAACTCCGTTGACGAGATGTGGCGCGTCGCCGAGGAATACAACGTCGATACCATCATCATGTACGACCAGATCTCCTGCAAGGGCATGGACGGCCTGCAGGGCATCTTCGACGAGCAGGCACGAGAGAGAAACATAAACTTCATCTGGGTGCAGCAGGACCTTATGGACCCGCGCACCATATCGCGCAGAGATATGCGCAGGCAGGTGAACAATTATATGACGAGCGTCCTGCGCGAGGAACCCCTCGACCCGACGCTGCTCGACTTCGACGACTGCGACGCTTTTTAAACCGCGTTCAGATTGGCAAGCATCGCTTTTGCGTCAGCCCGATTATGAACTGTAGAGCTGTTCGGAATATCTCCGTTTTCCAAATGACAGAGCGATATAAAATCCGGCTCCCGTAGGGGCGAGCATCGCTCGTCCGGTATTGCCATACGGGCAATTTGCATTAAAAATGCCTCCCTTAAAAGCCCGGGGGTCGTAAAACA
>CALZAG010000065.1 GCA_945613045.1 uncultured Clostridia bacterium
ACCGGCGGCTGCCGGAGAGCTATCCGCATTGAAAACAGCGGTTGTCGTTTTTGCGCCAGCCCGGTTATGTCCTGCGGAGGCAGGCGGTAGATTACCTCTGTCTAAATGACAGGGCGGTTTTTAAACCTTCTGCCCGTAGGGGCGGCCATCGGCCGTCCGTCTGTGAAAATTCGCAGCGGTGCGGAACAGAGCGCGAGTGCAAAATTGACGGTTGCCATTATCACCGGTCGGGTATCGGTGCGTAGCGGACGAGCAATGCTCGCCCCTACGATGTTTGGGTGTTCTAAAACTGTGCTGCCGTAGAGGCGGCCATCGGCCGTCCGCCCGCCGACAGGCGGGAATGTCATTTAGACAACGGAAACAAAAAGACAATTTCCAGTATCACCGGTCGGGATACCGCAAAAACGATTATTTGAAATGTGGCAGCGAACTGCCCCTACGGCAGTAGGTGTTTACCGGAACGGCATGAGTCATGCCGCTGCGGTAAATACCAGATAAAAATGAAAGGATTGTTTGGCATGTCCCTGTTTAAGAAAAAGGATGAAGCCGTCATGGCTGCTCCCGAGGCCGAGGCCAGGGCGGGCGCCGATACCGTTGAGACGGTTTCAGCCGCGGACGTCGAAGAGGTCATGAAAAAGTATGACCGCGAGTCCAACACCCGTGTCTGGGTAGGTGTGCCGCAGAAGATAATTCGCTATATAATGGCGCTGTTTTCCCTGTACTGCATCTATTCCACGCTTGCGAGCAACGCTTCACTCGAGGTTCGTCTGATGATCTTCCTCGGCTGCGTTGTGGTCATGGGCTTTTTGTACTATCCGGCAAGCAAAAAACATGTAACCCCCAATAAAATGCCGTGGTACGACTGGGTCATCATGATCGTCGGCGCGTCGTGCTTCTTCTATTACGGATTCAACTATGACTCCATAATCGAAGTCCTCACCAGCGCCTCCAGGATGACGCCCCAGTTCATCGTCGTGGGCATCATGGGTATTCTGTGCCTCATGGAGCTGTGCCGCCGCTGCGTCGGCATCCCCATCCTCTGCGTCGTGGGCGCGCTGCTGGTCTATACCTTCTGGAGTATGCTCTCCAAGGGTATGCAGCTTAACATGGTGCTCGGCAGAGTTATCTACACCCTGTTCTACGGCACCGGCGGCGTTATCGGCACCCCGATCAACGTCTGCGCAAAGTTCATCGTCGTGTTCATCGTGTTCGGCGCGTTCCTTGAGCGCACCGGCATCTCAAAGTTCTTCATCGACCTGGCGAACAAGCTGGCCGGCGCGTCCTCGGGCGGCCCGGCAAAGGTCGCGGTCATCTCCTCGGCGCTGTGCGGCATGGTGTCCGGCTCCTCGGTCGGCAACACCGTCACCACCGGCTCCGTGACCATCCCCATGATGAAGAAGACCGGCTATAAGCCCGAATTCGCGGGCGCCGTCGAGGCGGCCGCATCCACCGGCGGCCAGATCATGCCCCCCATCATGGGCGCGGCGGCCTTCCTCATGGCCGAGTACCTCGGCGTCAGCTACGGCACCGTCGCCCTGAAGGCCATCCTCCCCGCGTTCCTGTACTTTGCCGGCATTTTCATCGCCGTCCACCTTGAAGCCAAAAAGCTCGGGCTCAAGGGCATCGACCGCAAGGACATGGCACCCGGCAGGGAGCTCGTTTCCAAAATATATCTTCTCCTGCCCATCGTGCTGCTGATAGTTCTGGTCAGCATGAACGTGTACACCATGCAGAAGGCGGCGGCGCTGTCGATCGTGGCGGCAATCGTCGTCGGCATCATCAATAAGGACAGCCGCCTCACTCCCGCCCGCTTTCTCGAGGCTCTCGAGGCAGGCGGCAAGGGTACCATCACCGTTGCGACGGCCTGCGCGATGGCGGGCATTATCGCCGGCTGCATCACCGTTACCGGACTTGCCTCCAGGCTCATCACCGCGATCGTCGCCCTGTCCGGCAACACCCTCATCATCGGCCTGTTCCTGACCATGATCTGCTGCATCATCCTCGGCATGGGCGTCCCCACCACCGCGAACTACTGCATCATGGCGGCGACCTGCGCCCCCATCCTCATGAAGCTCGGCATTCCCGACGTCGCGGCGCATTTCTTCGTGTTCTACTTCGGCATCGTCGCGGATATAACTCCTCCCGTCGCCCTCGCGGCATACGCGGGAAGCGCGATCGCAAAGTCAAACCCAATGCGAACGGGCATCAATGCGACAAAGCTTGCGATAGCGGCCTTTATCGTGCCCTATGTGTTCGCCTACAGCCCCTCGCTGCTGTTCGTTGACGTCGGCGGCGTATTCGACGTGGTTCTTATCTGCGTGTCCGCGCTGCTGGGTATCTACGGCGTCGCGGCGGGTCTGAACGGCTTCGTCGGCAAGACGATCAACCCGCTGTTCAGGGCACTGCTCATCATCGGCGGCCTGACCCTCATTATCCCCGGCTGGCAGACCGACCTGATCGGTCTCGTGATAGTAGGCGGTATCTCCGCTTATCAGATACTCACGGCAAAGCGCGAAAACAACGCCGCTGCCGCGTAAAATCCATCTATAACTCAAAAAATCACCGGTCAAAATGACCGGTGATTTTTCAGCTTGTCAAGCTTTATGTCCCTGCGAATACCGGGAACGCGAGTGCTGAATATCTCTCCATTGTCTCCGGCCGGGCGGCGGCAAAAGTGATTATTTGAAGGCTGCGCGACAGGATAAATCAATGGGAGAGGCTTATGACCGACTCGGAGTGGATGACTTCCAGCTCCTGGCCGCTGTACTGGCCCTTATACTTCCAGTCGACGGACACGGGCACGTCCGCGCTCTGTCCGGCGGGGAGGGCTATCTCCGTGCTGTAGGTGAACAGGAACGTCTCGACGACGGAGTTGGGCGAGTCGACCTCGACGGCGTGGGTGGTGCCGGAGGCGGAGGAGCCGTTCACCGTTATAGTGTATGCGCGCGCTCCTATGCCCACGGAATATGAGCGGGCATAGACCTTGAAGGTCAGCAGCACCGTGCCGCCGTCCTTTTCCGAGGCAGTCCACTGGGTCCGGGTGTTGATGCCGCAGCCGGTGTCCGAGTCGAACGCGCCGTAGGCGATCACCTTTCCCGCGGGCTCGGAGCTCGGCGCCGGCGTGGGCGTGGGTGTGGGTTCGGGAGTCTCGGCGGGTACCGGCGTTTCCGTCGGGCGCGCCGTGGGCAGGGCGGGGTCAAGGCTCTCCACGGGCGGCTCGGTCGCCTCGGGCCTGTCCTCCCCGCCGTCGAAAAAGCCCATCGCCCATGCGGCGACTCCGGCTATGATGAGCAGCACCAGTACGAATGCCGCAAAAACATATGCTGTCTGCTTGTTCATGATCTGTCCTCCTATACCTGAGTTATGCTGACCTCGCCGCTGTGAACGGTCCTCACGCCGCCGTCGGGCAGTCTGAGAACGAGGCCGAAATCATCGCTTATATCCTCCGCAACGGCCGTGAACACCCCGCCGGTCAGGGGCGAGACCTCGACAGTACGGCCCAGCACGAAGCAGCGGCGTCTGTAATCATCCAGTAACGCGGCGGGCCCGGTTTTCCATGTTTCATACATTGCGCAAAGCTCCGATATTATCGCGGAGATCAGCTTGCCGCGCTCATACACAATGCCCGTCTGCGAATACAGCGAGCCGGCCGTGCCGCGCAGCTCCCCGGGAAAATCCTGCGGCCTTGTGATGACGTTCAGGCCGATGCCCATCACGACATATTCCGCGCCGTCTGCCTTCACCGAGCCTTCGCAGAGGATGCCGCAGATCTTTTTCCCTTTCAGGAACAGATCGTTTACCCACTTTATCCCCGGCGCGACGCCGCACACACGCTCTATCGCCCGGCAGACCGCTACGGCGGCTCCGGCGGTGAGGCTCCCGATACATTCGGCGCCGGAGTCCGGCCTCAGGAGCATTGACATATATATGCCCAGCCCGGGAGCGGAGGCAAAGCTCCTGCCCATCCTGCCGCGTCCCGCGGTCTGGGCGTTGGCGATAACGACCGTGCCCTCCGGCGCGCCCTCCGCCGCCCGCTTTTTCAGGTATGTGTTTGTCGAATCGAGAGACTCAAATGCCTCGAGCTTTATTTCCATTGATCTTCTCCTCTGTTCTTGCGCGTCTGAGCTTGAAATAATGTACCGCCATAAGGATGATGAATACGCTGCTGCAGTAGCCGAAAATCGGGTAGACGACGCCGATGAGGTCGCCGAAGCCGAAGAGGCTGCCGCCGAACATACACAGGGCGCACACGGCGGTGAACCCAACGCGGTTTTTCCCGACCGCGGGCAGCTTCGCGCCGACCATGCCGACAAACGCCACCAGCGAGGAAAGCCCCGTTCCGAACATCGCCAGCAGGAGCAAAAGCCCGTAGATCCAGCCGAAAACTCTGCCCTTTGCCTGGGCAAAAGCCAGCATGGGCAGCTCCGCCGCCGTCACGGACGGACTCGCGCTGACCGAGACGAGCACGCTGCCTGCAATGAGAAGCAGCAGCGCTACACCCAGGGAGATGCCGCCGACCGCGGCTTTTTTGCTTTTTACAAACTCACCCAGCGGCGCGATCATGGCGATGCTGCCGAAAAGGTTATAGCAGGCGAACGAGACCGCCGCCACGGGCCACGAGCCCATCAGCGCGCTGCCGCCGCTCTGCGGCTCGGGAATGCTTACGCCGCTCTGCGCAAGGCTCCATATACCGAAGGCGAGAGTGACTGCCGCGAGCACCGGTACTGTTGCCGAAAAGGCCGAGACCATGCCCGAAAAGCCCGCGAGCGAAACAAGCGCCACCACGGCGACGAAAAGCCCCGAGCCTATCCACTGCGGCAGGCCGATAAGCTGCCCGAGCAGCGCGCCCACGCCCGCGCTCATGATCGTGCCGACGCCGAACAGAAACAGCAGCTCCAAAAGCGTCACCGCGCCCCGCAGCAGGGGCAGCTCCCAGCATACCACAAGCTTATCTATCTCCTCCGCCCGCGTCATGCGGCCGAGCAGTATCATCATAACGCCCACCGCGAGCAGCAGCGCGATCGCCAGCAGCAGGCCGAACAGCCCGTTTTTCCCGAAGGAGCCGAAGAACTGCCAGAGCTCCTGCCCCGAAACGTAGCCCGCCCCGAGAAAGCAGCCGGCAAAGGTCAGTCCCAGCTTGAGCGCACCTATCTTTTTCATAGCACCTCCAAAACCGGCCCTTGATCCGGTCCTGATAATAATATAAGCGTTTGCCGCCGCCAAGTAAAGGCCAAAATTGCCGCACCTGCATCAAACCCCGGAAATCGGCCACAGCATCTTCAAACGGCCGCAAATGAGTGGACAAAAAACGCCAATTTGCAAAATTTTCATCACACTGTTGATTATTTGATCGAAATATTGTACAATTATTAATACCTAACAGAAAGAAGGGCTTTTTATGAGCTCACCGAAAAAGACGGACAGACGGGTGAAATACACAAAGCAGGCCATCAGGGACAGCTTTCTGAAGCTGCTCAGTGAAAAACCCATCGAGAAAATAAGCGTGACGGAGATATGTCGGGAGGCGGAGATAAACCGCGGAACATTTTATTCCCACTACACCGATCCCTATGATCTCAGGGAGAGCCTCGTGAAAGAGCTGATCGAGGCGGTGAGGGCCCGAATGCTGGAGCTCGGAGTGTCGACCCGCCTCACGGCCGCGCAGATGTTTAAGCTGCTGAAGGAAAATCAGGAGCTTTGCAGGATCTTTGCCGGGCCTTACGGGGACAAGGAGTCGATGCTTAAGATAATAAGAAGCAACGCAACCGCGTATATGGAGCAGGAATCGGAGGTCCTCTGCGGTCTGAGCGAGTATGCGCAGAGCAGCGTAAGGGAAATGCTCATAGCCTCCATAGCCTCCGTTGTCAAGTGCTGGTTCGATTCCGGGATGCAGGAGCCTGCCGAGGAGATCTCACGTCTGCTGGATACCTTCTGCGCGTACGGTCTCGCAGGCTTCGCCCCCCGGCAGCATTTCCATGCGGACGATTCGGAGTAGGGATGGCGGATCGCCCGTATGGCACTAACGGACGAGCCATGCTCGCCCCTACAAACAGGGTGTCCTTAAATTACGCTGCCGACCCGCGTTCAGAGCAGCGTACATCGCTTTCCCCTTGAGGGTAAGGCGTCGGCGTACCGACAGACAGGGAATATAACGGCAATTTCCGTTATAACCGGTCGGGCTGACGCAAGAGCGGCACACGCCATTCTCAATGCGGATTGGCTGTCTGCTAAGACCAGATTTACATAATGTGTTGAAAACTATGTTGAAATTGTTCAAAAGGCATTGATAAAGCAAGGATTTGTTTACAGTTTGGTAAAATGATTTTGACGAAAGGCGGCGAATTATGAAAAAAATTGCAGCTTCATTGCTCGCCCTTGCCATGGCCGCATCGCTGTGCGCGTGCCGGGATATGTTGCATGACGAGGATGAAAGTCCGGTACCCAAGTTCGATTTGACGGTAAACTATAGCTTTGAGGATGAGACCCTGCCCGGGGATCCTCTCAGCAGCGTTATTTATTACAGCCAGAGTCTCGGCACGGCAAGCGTGCATTCCGACGTCAACGAACAGGCGGCCGCGGCGATAAACGATTCGCTCAGCGCCCTGTACGCACAGCTTCGGGATGAGGCCAATTATACCGAAAAAGTCGCCGCCGATCAGCCGGCCGATAACGTCGTTATGCTCAGCTACAGCTGCACGCCCGGCGCCGTCCGCTGTGATACCAGGGTACTGAGCCTCGTGTTTGACGTGGTTCAGAACATGGGCGGAGTTCACGGCAACTTCACGCGCTGCAGCCGAAGCTACAACTCCGACTCCGGCAAGGAGCTGAGCCTTGACGATATTTCCGAAAATCCGGCTCAGCTCAGAACGTTCATTGAAAACTACGTCATCGGCCTTGCCGCCGGCGACAACTACCGGGAAAACGGCGAGAGCTTCCTGTTTCCCGATTTTGAGGAGACGATACGTAGCATCGTGGCCGAGGGTCAGAAATGGTATTTTGACGACAAGGGTCTTGTGATCTATGCCAATCCCTATGACATCGCGCCCTACAGCTACGGCGTGCTGTGCTTCACGGTGCCGTATTCCGCGCTGGAGGAGTTCATCGACCCGGACTTCATGCCCGTGGAGCATGAGGGCGAGAACGGAATGATACTGGCCGAGGCCGGAGACGGTTTCGACCGCGGCAGCGTCAGCATGGTCGGTACGGTGACAGTCGACGAAGGCGCGCAAAGCATCATCCTCTCGGCCGAGGAAACGGTGTACGACGTCAGGCTGTACAGCAGTGACCGCACGCTCTGGCAGCGCAATTATCTGACTGACAGCGAGGCCGCCGAGCTCATATGCTATATCCCAGACGTGGTGCCGAGCATTATCCTTGAGTACCGGCTTGCCGACGGCACCGTCATTACCCGAGGCGTGTTCCAGAGCGGCGAGGACGGCACGATCCTGCTCGTCGAAATGGGCGAGGAGGAGCTGGCCTGGTTTTACGGCGGGAGCTGACGCATGATATGACAAAAACCGCTCAAGGTGGTAGGCTGATATGAAAACTCCTGTCATGATGATAATTAACCCCGCCGCTGGCAGGGGCGGCTACAAAAAGAACCTGCCGGAGGCGCTCAAAATGCTGTCCGACGCGGGCTGCGCGGTCAGCGTATTCTTCACCGAGCGCCGAGGCCACGCGACCGAGCTTGCCGCCGAATACGGCGCGGGCTTTGAAAAGCTGCTCGTCCTCGGCGGCGACGGCACGCTTGCCGAGGCCATAGCGGGGCTGATGAGCATGGAGATACGGCCCCAGGTGGGCTACATCCCCATCGGCACCGCGAACGACATCGCCCGCACAGTCGGCCTGACGAAAAACGACATTTTGGAGGGTGTGCGCAGGTTCCTCAAGGGCGAGCCGAGAGCCTTCGACACGGGGCGGCGCGACGGCGGATATTTTAACTACGTCGCCGCCTTCGGCGCATTTACCGAGGTCAGCTACGGCACGCCGCAGGAGTTTAAAAAGCAGCTCGGCGAGGCGGCCTACCTCATAGGCGCGGCCAAAAGCCTTTCAAAGCTCAAAAGCCGCCATGTGCGCGTCGAATACGACGGCGGCGAGCTGGAGGGGGAGTTTCTTTACGGCGGCGTGTCCAACGCCTATTCCGTGGGCGGGGTCGTCGACCTGCCGCGTGACGAGATCGACCTCGGCGACGGCCTGCATGAGCTTATTCTTGTCAAAAAACTGCCCTCCGCGGCGGCGCTCGCGTCCCTGGCCGCAAAGGTGCTCAGCCACGACTTTTCCAGCGAGTACATAGTCATTCTCCACACGAAAAAAGCCCGGTTCATCTTCGACGAGCCGGAAACGTGGTCCTTCGACGGTGAGGACGGCGGCGCGCACAGCGACATCAGCTTTGAAAACTGCCCCCGCGCCATTCAAATGATCTGTTAGTTTCCCTCCGCGGTTTTATGCTTCGAGCAATCTCTTTTGCGTCAGCACGATAATATCCTGCGGCAGTAACGACAATTGATAATCCAGAAACGACAGGAAAAAGACCTGCAATACCCGGT